>JAUWZX010000003.1 GCA_030615175.1 Candidatus Parvarchaeota archaeon | reverse complement strand
CTTTATATAGATTATTATAATTGAAACTCCATATTAAAGTATCTAATTCTTTATATTTAACTATTGAATCTTATGTTTTATGTTTAAAGATTTTAATTCATTTAGTTCAATTTGTTCAAACAGTTCAATAGAAACATTACCGGACATGCCAGGGGCCGACTACCCCCTTATCAGTTCAAAGTGTTCAATCGTTTCTAGAGAAGTAATACACTACAATAACAACAACAACAAAATACTTGACACTAAGACTAAACGCACTTTTTCGGATACTTCATTAAGAGATTATTATTTTTATTACTTGTTTAAGGGAAGACCGCAAGTTTCTCCTTATTTGTCGTTTCAAGGAAAAGACAAGATCCCCCTACCGTTACATCACAAGGGAAAACCCCTGCCCGTATTCTTAAACGGTTATTACTGTTATTGTGGTAATGCCTGCGCCATAACCCACAGGGCTTACTTATCTGCGTTTTCTTATCCATATCCTAACTTAAAGCGAGAGTATCACCTAAACGCAGCTATGCCTAAAGGACTTAAAGAAGTCGTAAAAGACAAGGTCGGGGAAGAAACAACACAAACCCCATTTATGATGGGTAATCTTCCTTCTTTACGAATAGGGCTTAACTCAATTTTCAAGGTATTCATTTCTAAATGCTTAAACCTTAAATATTTTTTGAAAGCAGCCAATAATTATTTTAAAATGAATTATAAGAGTTCAAACAGTTCAATTTGTTCAAACAATTCAAACTTAAATCATATTCAACAGGACAAGGAGCGGATCTTATATGAATTTTGACAGCACAAGGCCCAGCAGCTTTATGCTAGAGCATAAAAAAATAAAGGTGGTGGTAAATAATGAAATTAATAAAAATAACTAAAAGGGAACTTGAAAGTAAAACCCTTAAAGAATTAGAACAATTAAAGAATAAAGCAAAGAAAGAATACAAGGTTTTTACTGATAAAACTTATGAGTTATTAAAAATTGAATTATTAAAAAAGGGTAATGTAATTTAATTGTTTTGATAGCATAACCCTTAATTGAGTTATGCCAAAACACAATAAAAAATAAAGGAGATGGTGAATAATGGGCTATTACATAAAAGAAGAGGAATTTAAAAAAGACTTATTAAAAGAAGGCGATAAGATAACGATATTAGGCGTTAGTTCAGCAATGGCTTTAACCACAAGAACAGAATATACTTATATAAGCCATAAAATAGAGGAAAGATACGCACAATATAACGATATTGCTATCTTAATTGTGAAACAAAGAAATAAAAGAAAGATGATGGGGCTAAGACTTAAAGATAGTGATTTAATCCTTAAAGGTTGGAATTTAGATTTAAAAACTGATATGGAAACAGAAGGAACAACCAAAGTATTTAGGGGGAACGCTTTAATTAACTTGGTTGGATTTACTGACAGAATAAAGGAAACCATTAATAATAATTATGTTATGGGAGAGAAAGGCATTATTATTAATTGGATAGAAAACCAAAAAGAAGAAGTTGTATTTATTGATAGAGCAAAAGAAATAAGGTACAACCATGCAGTATTAAATAGAATTATGGGAACTTAATTTTTTTTATTATTTTTTTTAATTAATTAAAGGGGGAGGGGTATTAAATGGATATAAGTAATTTAATAAAAATATTTGATAGATTAACAAACAGGGGATACTCTAATAATAGAGTTTTTGATGATTGGCTTGACTTAATGATTTATGCGTTCATGCGTGATGATAAGCATTACTTAGAGATAGTAAACAAGTATAATAATCATCAAGAAAAAGGAAAAAGGGACATAGATTTATTTTGTAATCTAACAGGCGAATTAATTGTTTTAATGGAAGAAAACCTTAAACAAGATGTTTTAGGGGAGTTATTCATGCTTAAAATAAGTCATGGGGCCAGAGGGCAGTTTTTTACTCCAACGCATATAAGCGAGTGCATGGCAGAATTAACAGGCAATAAAAAGGATAAAGAAAACCCTGTTGTTAATGACTGTTGCTGTGGCAGTGGCAGGTTATTACTTGCCTATGCTAAGATTAATCACAAGTCCTTATTTGTAGCACAGGACATTAGTCCTACTTGTGTTAAAATGACTTTATTAAACTTATTCCTTAATGGACTTAATAGTTATTGCATGATTGGTAATCCATTAACAGGAAATTACTCTAAGGGTTGGCTAACTGATTTTAACAGTGGTTATCCAATAATTAAGGAACTAAGCAATAATGAATTAATCAAGTTTAAACCAGCAATAAAAAAATTAAACCAGGAACAAGGTTTAATTAAATGGTTAAAATAGCAGATTAAAATAACGGAGGGGGTAGTATTGAACTTAGCAAAAATGGATAAAGCAATTAAGAAAATAAAGCAGCTTAACAGATTTATAGATAAATCACATAACAATTGGGCCATAAGTCTATATAACAGCATGAAAGCAGGATTAATTAAAGAAGTTGAGGCGGAATTATGGAATTAAAGATTAAATTCTTTCTCAGACGTTTTAAATGCCTGACTTGTGGACTTTTAAGTAATACTGGGCGTTGTGTTAATGGAAGTTCTAAAGGAGGAATTTATTTCTATTGTAGCAATTGTTTAAAGGGAGGGCGTTAAGGCGTGATTAAAGAATTAATCTGGTGGTTAAGAGATAATGAAGGACTAACGTTAAGGCAGTATTTATTTGCACTGAAAATATTTAAAGGATTAAAAGGGGGTGATAAATAATGGGACAAAGATTTCAGATAATTGAAAACACAGAAGGACATATTAAAATATACCATATGCAATGGTTATGGGGAGATTACACAATTAGAAGGATAGGCACGGCAGTAAGGAATTTCATAAAATATAACAAAACTGGATTCAGAAGTTTTGAGGATTTTTTAAAAGGAAGTTTTTACGGAAAACCAAATGACATGAACTCTTTTTACAGGTATTTTGATAATGCTTCTGAATGGGATGACAACAAAGAATGTTTAAAAACATGGAAGGGCAAAAAAACCTATTTTGTAAAAAGGCGGAAATTAAGAAATGTATTAAGGACCTTAGACAATAATGACGGATTTTTCTACATAGAATTTAATGAAAAACATATCAATGGACAAAAGGGACTTAAAGGGTATTGTTTTCTACTAAAAGATGACTCAAAACCAATAACAGCAGAACAATACATGAGTAATTATGAGCGAACTGAAGGACATAGTAAAAAACAGGAAAAAGAATACCAAGAAGGATTAAAAACTTTTAGAAATTTAAAACTAATAGAACCAATTAAAATAATAAAAACTAAAGGGTTTTGACAGGCATAACCTGAGAAGATTATGCCCAAAACGTAAAGGAGGAGGGATAATATGGATAAAATAGAAGTATTTGAAGAAAGAGCAAGGAAGTTTCTTTTAAGAAATGGTATTGTACCGGACACAGTAGATTATAAAGCACTGTTAGACATGACCTTGAACTGGGAAGAGAACCTTAACTGCTTAAAAGAAGAATTAAACATAAATGGCTTAAGTGAAAAAGAACAAATAAAGCAGATGAAAGCACAGGAATTAGAATACAAGTTCAATAATGGATTTAACTTTAAAGAAGTGTTAAAACTCGGCAGCATACTAATAATCGGGGCAAGAGGGACAGGAAAAACTGCTTTAGGATTCAGGATATTAGAAGAAGCATTAAAGAATAAGATAACAATTTACATTTATAAGCACCCACGAGCAGAATTAATTAAGCCATTAGGGTTTAAGATACTGCACAGTTTTGAACAATTAGTTTATCTTAATGACTGCGTAGTATTCGTTGATGAACCACAATTAGTAATGCCAAGACATAGCAATAAGAATAATGAAGCATTACAGCGACTATTATCAATAATCAGGCAAAGAAATATAACAATGATTTTCAGCACAAATGACTCAAGATGGGTAAATAAAGCACTTGAATCATACATAGATGGATGGTTCGTTAAAGATATTGACTACAGTACATTAAAACAGGGAAGCAAGATAAAGAAGATAATAAGGAATAACTCACTAATTGAACCAGAATACAAAAGACTAACAGTAGAAAGATTCTTATTCTCAGCAAGAAATTTAATGGAACTTAACGGAGAATATGAATTCAGGCCAGCAAGTTTCTGGAATGAAGATCTAAGTAACGCTTTTGCTTTAAACCACGCCAGAAATCCAGAATGAAAAAAAAATAAAAGAAAAAAATAAAAGTCAGAATGAAACTGAGGGAGAAAAGGATTATTTCTTCCTCTTTTTTTTTATTTAATACTCGTATTTAATAAAACTACTAACTTAGTAGTTTTTAGTAGTTTTCTTACACTTGCTTACTCTTTATTGTTAGAAGTGTTAGCACCATGAGTACTCATATAAGTCCAATAATAAGTACTCAAATAGGTACTTAATCACTATGCAATAACGACTAATCACTATTACATAGAACACTAACCTGAACTCCCACAACATTGCTTAAAACCCCTTCTAAAAAGCCCTAACTTACATGAAACCCCTAACTTCTGCGTGAATGAGTAAATATTAAATTGCTGGGAACATTACTTACTTCTTTAATGGTCAGATTATCCAAGAGATTATGGAAACTTCACGAAGTTTTTATACGTTGCAGTTTTTGTAATAAAGGTCAACCAAAAAAGGAATTCGCTTACATATGGTTCTCATCAACAGGTAATAGAAGTAAATGCAAAAAGTGTCATAACAACGGCAACACAGCAAAATAATTAAAATTTTATAAATAACCAATTACTAATTATTTAATTAATGGTTAATACTTCCATGAAGGGTTCGGCAACAGAATTAAAAGCAAAGAAGATTCTTGAAAAGCAAGAATTTCTTGTTGAGAAAACACAGCGTGCCAGGTATAAGAAGAATCAGGACTTTTTCGGAGTCGCAGACCTACTTGCAATTAAGAAGGACAGTAAGGTTAAGTTTGTTCAAGTAAAAACAAACAGAACTGGCGGCGCACTACTACGATTAAGGGAGTTCGCTGAAAAATACATTAACTTTGACAAAGTAAGCATTGAAGTATGGGTTTGGTATGATAGAAAGGGCTTTAAAGTATACAAACTAACAGAATTCTTCAACGCTGAAACAGGCCAGAATGAATACGACTGGGATTACGAAAAATACATCAAATAATAAATTATTAATACTTATAAGCCCTTAATTTTTAATCAATGGATTTTGATTTTTCAAAACTTAAAGGCGTTGCTGAAAGAGAACTAACTTGCGATAAAGTAAAGGAATTCATTAAGGATGAAGAAATGGCAGCCAAGGAATACGAGGAATTAGGATTAGATAAATTAGCTGAAGATGAACGAAGCCATGCAGAATTCTTCAAAAAAGTACATTCAAACTTACAGTGTGGGCCATGAATAAAAGAGATGAATTCGTAAAGTGTAAGAAAGCTCAAGCGAATTCAAGCATGGTTTTCTTCTGGGAGAGAATTAAAGATTTAAGTATACCAATGCCCAGGACAACAATAATTGAGGCAGACAGATTCAAATTCAGCAATTACTTAGACAAAGGAAAGATTAACAGTAGAATACTAAATAAGATAAGGAAGATAATAAAAGAAGAATACAGTTATCCCATATTCATAAGGACTGACGCAACCAGTGGTAAGCACTCATGGAGTAAATCCTGCTATATTGAAAAAGAAGAAAACCTTGAAGCAAACATTCTTTACTTAATTGAATTAAACGAGATGGCAGACTTCATGGGCCTACCCTACAAGGCATTACTGATCAGGGAATACATACCAATGGCTACCGGATTTACAGCATTCAATGGCAAAATGCCTGTAAACCCTGAGCGCAGGTACTTCGTTAAAGACGGAAAAGTGATCTGCCACCACCCATACTGGCCGGAAGACGCAATAATAAAGGGAGGAGTGGAACCAAGCATTTATAACTGGAAACAAATCCTCAAAAGAATGAACACTGAAACAACAGAGGAAATCAAACTACTAACAAAACACGCAGAATTAATAAGCAAGACAATACTAGGACACTGGAGCATAGACTTCTGCAAAGGAAATGATGGGGCGTGGTATTTAATCGATATGGCAGATCACTACTGTTCATGGCATCCAAAATGCAATAAGAAAGCTTAAAAACCTTTACCGCATCTAATTCTACGTGATGAAAACTAATCATAGATTACCAGAACAAGCAGGAAATAAGGATAGTCTTGACTTCATCGTCACATACTAAAACTTCTATTGGTGATGTTTATGAAGAAAACTAACTTTATTTGGGATCCTCCGTTAATGCCTCCGAAGAGGCCGACTAAGTCAGCCCTGGCTGAGTGGAGGGTAGACATTCACGGTTTTAACGTGCTATGCAAGGCTTGTGGCAAGTACAAGCACAAGTCTAATTATGGTCGCTCATTATACGGTTCAAGGGTTTGTAATGCTTGTCGCATGAAGAAGGGTAATGGCGAGGCCCCTCAATCAATTACTGCTAAGAAGGCAAGGGTTAGGATTTACTCTAGGCACAAGCCTAGGAAGAGGAAGGAGAAGCCAACTAAGAAGGAATTACTAGAGGCAATAAAGCATTAAGACATGTTGGACACATTGGACATTACGCAATAAATTAAGAAATAAATATTCTTCCAGATGTCCAACATGTCTTATATGTCCGTATGTTGTGGTTGATTACCGAAGTAAACACAATTTGAACACTTTGAACACTTTGAACTCCCAAAACTTTTAAATACTTAAACCAATTAGATAATTCAATATGTTACATTTTGAGGGTTTGACATGTCATTATTCACTCCAATAGTATTAAACCGGACAAGGATAATTAAGGACTCGGAAATACTAGGTCTTGAATACATACCAGAACAATTCCTACACAGAAAAGAATTAATCACAGAAATAGTAAATATAATAGGTCCAACACTAATAGATAGGCCCGCAGGGAATATGATAATATACGGCGCAAGCGGAGTTGGAAAAACCGCAAGCCTATACTATGTACTAAGAGACTTCGATAAGGACTGCATTAAACTAAAAAAAGACGAAAACATAAATTTATTCTTCATTACTTGTTCAAGATCAAACACTTCGGCAGCAATAGTTAGGATGTTATGCAGGAAGTTAGGAATAAATTGTTCAGGGCAAGATCAAGCAACACTATTCTCTAAATTCTTAAAAAAAATAGATGGAGAAGATAAATACTCAATTATCATTTTAGATGAAGTTGACAAACTCAAAACTGACAGTGATATAGACTGGATAATCCGTTCAATAGTTAGGGCGAAGGAAGGCTCACAATTCACAAAATTCAACAAAGACTCACTAAAGGAGGGTTACATTGGATTAATATGCGTGGCTAATGACATTAACTTCATAAAAAGATTACAAACAGGAACAATAGAATCATTTGGTAATCACAGAACATTCTTCCCACAATATACTAAAGAACAATTAAAGGATATAGGTAAAGCAAGAGCAAGGAAAGCATTCCGCCCAAGAACCATTAGTGAAGAAGTAATAACTAAGATGGCTGAATACGCTGAAAAACAAGGTGGTGATGCCAGAATAATGATAGAATCACTGTATGAAAGCGCATTAATCGCTGAAAGGAATAAAAGCAAGACCGTAGAATTAAAACACTTTAATAAAGCAAAGAAAAGAATAGAAGATCAAAGAATCAGGCAAAGACTTAATAATTTTATTAAACAAGTGCAATGGTATTACGTATTCACTTGCAATACTTATGACTTATGGAAGAATGAAGCAAAACAAAGCGACATAAGTGATTGTAAACCAGATAAGGATTATTATATAGTACCTAACGCAAACACAATACACAAACACTATGAGGCTGGAATGCGTTATTATGGCCGGCAAACACCAGTAGGTAACAGGCAATCCCGTAAATACTTAAAATTACTGGTTAGTAAAGGATTGTTAAAAGAAGTATCAGAATTAGGGCAAACCCTTTACGCACCAACACTTAACACATCAATAGTTAAGGAAATACTAATGAAGAAATTAATTAAAACAAAAGAAGAAATAGACAAGTTAATGCCAGAAGAAGTGATTAGAAGAGCAATGATGAAGAAAAGCGAGGAAATAAACAAGGAAATAGAAGAACTAAGAAAAGCGGAACCGGTGAAATAATGACATGGAATTTAATAAAATATTGAACTGTGATGTATTGGAAGGATTAAAACAACTTCCAGACGAAAGTATTGATTGCATAATCACAAGACCACCTTATAGCAATTAAGAGTTATCTTATTGCGAGGCATGGGGCTTAAGGGATTATGGTGAGTCCACGATTACCGTCTGGGATGGCGAGAAGGATTGTAAACATGAATGGAGGATTCATGTGCAGCCTAAAAGAAAAGGAAGCACTAATGCATCTTCTTCTTATAGTAGACCATCAAGAAAAGAATCTCAAAAGTTAAGAAACATTAAAACTAATTTCTGCGTTAAGTGTGGTGCTTGGCGTGGGCAGCTAGGACTCGAGCCGAGTTTGGATTTATTCATTAAGCACTTGTTACAGGTTACTAAAGAATTAAAGCATTAATTACTGAGTTAAAGAAGTTTACTGAAGTAAAACTAAAAAATAATTTGAAAAGACTTCTATAAAAAATAGAAATACTTAAATATACCAACATATTGATATATTAACACAATGAATGGTAATGGAAGTAAAACCAAGATTAAAGAACTACTCAAAAGCAATCAAAACAAGGAATTCTCAATATACGAAATATCTAAAAGACTAGGCCTGAACTGGTCAACAGCTAAAACTAAAATACTAGAATTAAACGCACTAGACAATAATATTAAAATAATCAAATTAGACGATCAAAACATTAAAAAATGGAAAATAAAATATGAAGCAGGGGGGGATGTTAAATGACTGAGAAAAATGAATATAAGACTTTGAATGATAAATTATTTGAACTTAGCGGTGAATTTAATTTAACAAGTGAACAAGCAATTAAGTTAAGAAAACTATTTGATGAAGCTAGACGTGAAACCTGCGTATCATGCGGAAAAAGAGTTGCAATGAAGAATAACTCATTATGCCGTTCATGCGCACAGGAGTTATACATTGGAGACATGATTGACGACCATGAACGAAGAATAAAAAAACTAGAGAGAGGAGCGTGAAAAATAATGGTTATTCATAAAGAAGGAGGATTACGTGAAGGAACGCAATTAGAGATGTGGTATGAATTCTTAGAAAAACTATTAGGAGGGGATGAAAATAGCATTATTTACAAAAAAATTAATTGGGAGAGTCCTAGGGCCATTGAAGATGAATTAATGAGAATAAGAAGTTTATTACATGAATGGCGTAAGAAAAACATTACTGAAATAGGAGATTTATGGCTTACTAGTGGTGGCAGAGTTGTATTAGACAGGGGTTATGGTGAGTGCTTTAGCACCACTAATGACAGGGATGTAATTATTTTAACGCTTGAGGAATTGAAGCGTGGAATGAAGTATAAAGATTTTAAGAAGAAATTAGATGATGCTTTTAAAAAACATAAAAAGTTAATGAAAAAAGGATATAATGAGAGTGAAAATAAATGATTATTGGTAAAAGGGAGGGAATGTTTAAGTTGGGAGAAGTGCCTAAAATAGAGATTCATGAAAACGGATTCGTAACTCATTATAAAACATTCAAGTGGTTGCCATTAATGGACTTAATGCTGCCATTACTAAGGAATAGATTCCTCAAGACAAGCGGTTATAATAGTTCATTAATGAAGCAAATGATTTTCGCCACAGAGTTCACTTTATCATATTTATGCGAGTATGGATTAGTTAAGGAAGTGGAACCTGAATTTAAAGAATTTAAGTTATGGGATGAATTCATTGAATTAGGCCCAGAACTTGAAGGGATAAGGAATGGAATAGCAAGCGCAGTAATTAAACACTTCTACCCAAGCTCATTCAATTCAGGACAAGTAATAAGTCACTGGGGTTGGTCATGCATTAATGACTCAGTAATGTACGTTATGGAATGGTTCAAGAAAAACAACTACCTAAAGGAGCGTAAGAAATGAGTAAGAAAAAAGTAATTAATGGGGTAATAAAGTTCTTGCGTAGCGATAAGAAAGAGTGTGTTTGCTGTAAAGGAAATCATGTTTATAAAAGAAGGATAGTAGTGCCTAAAAGGAAGTCTAAAGTATTTGCTGGTTTAATTAATGAATCAGTTCATGACTATATTTATGAATTCATTAGTGACGAGGAACTTGAAAATAAGAAAATAAAGATTACTTTAGAAATAGTAGATAAGGAGAATGAAAAATGACTGAGTTAGTTTGGTGGAAAGCCTTAACAGTACTGACTTTTATCATAAGCATTTCACTTTTATTTATCAAGATTTATGAAAGCCTACCACCCACGCCAGAGTACGAGGTTATAATAATTGAATTAGATAACACTAATTTCGGGGAAAACATACACGTTATTGATTACTTATGTGATGAAGGAGTTTACGTTAATAATATTCAGACTATTGACCAGCATTGGTTTTACGCTTCTACCAGGGAGGAAGAAGGCATTAGTATTAATGAAGGCAAATGCGCAATAAAGGTGATTAAAGAATGAATAAAACATTGAAGGGGATTCTGTTTTTAATCCTTGGTGGTTTACTATGGGGAACGGGTATGTGGATGATTGACTATGGGCTTACTCATTATGTTCCTGGAGTCTGGTATCCTTTCACATTCATAATGCTAATGATTGGTGGTTTCTTCATATTCTTAAATGGTTTAATCACTTTATTCGCTAATGATGAAACTGGAGGGAATAAATGATTAAGGAAGGGGATTTGATTTATGACGTTAAGAAGCGTAGGTCCCATAAGGATTTGAGGAAGGGTTTAAGCGTATTGCTTGACGGTTTAATCATCACAGGATTATTCCTTAACAACATAATACTGCGTACAATAACGAGGAATATTAAACTGCCGAGTAACTTACCACCACTAACCATTGGATTAATATCACTACTAACCCTAGTTGGCTGGTACTTCTTATGGATTGGACTATTATACTTATTCGTTAAAAAACAATTAAGGCACGGAGGAGTATTCAATGAAAAAAGAATCTAAAAAGAAAATTGAAATAAAAGAAGGCAAAGAATTAATTTATATGCAGCCAACATTCATGCTTGGCGCAGTATTATTTGATTACGTGAGATTAAAGATTATTAAAATATTCAAGAAAAGCGCAAGAGTTGAAAGATTAGAAGAAACTCCCAGTCATGGCGGTAATGTGCCTTTAGAAAGATTCAATGAGTGTTATTTTGAATCAATGGAAGAGGCAATAGAGTGGAATAAGAAGTACATACTTAAGCCACACATCACTGAATGGTCTAAAGAATTAGAAGGCTTCACTAAAAAGCATCCTAAATGGAATAACATGGTAAATAATATTAATCGACTGAAAGGGTATTTAAAAGTCTTAGAAAATGGTTTTTCAATAAAGGCAATTAAAGAAGTGGAAAAGAATAACCCAATTAAAACAAAATTAGGTGACTGGTAAATGGTTAAAGAGGATAAAGAAAAACTTGAGTTTGAAGGGTTATTAAATGCTTACATTGACTTATTTAACTCAGGCAGTAAAGAACTAGCGAAACAAGTGCATAAAGAATTAATTAATAAGATAACTCTTATCCCTATGAGGGATTGGATTAATCGACAAGTATGTGGTAGCCTGCCACTACTAGACCCCAAGTGCCTAATCTTCTGCTGCTCACCAACAAAGAACTGCCCCTCTAGGATGCTAGCCCTCAGTAAACTAGGACTAACCACTGAGGATTACACAATGATAAAGAAGGCGTTAGGAGAGAAAATGATGAACGGAGTGATTAAGAAATGATTGAGTTAAAGATAATACAGGTTGAATTATTATTAGCAGAGAAGCATAGTGATAAACGCATCAAGGTCCGAATGAAAGAAGAAGACAAGAAATTAATGCTCGGCATACTTAAAAAGAACTTCAAAGTAGTAAGGGAAAAGGAAGTGTTCAAGACATGAGTGTTGCTAAATGGACTTTTAGTAAATGGAAGAAAATTTATTATAAATATAAAGAAGAAAATGAGTATAGTAATCCTAAGATAATATGGCAAGATGATGAATTCAGAATTGAAGTAATTAATTGTTCTTACATGATTGGCAAACATAAAGTTAAGCAGATTATGGACTTCTGTAAGAGATTTGGATTGCATTTCAAATTTGAATTAATTGATAAAAATAATTACAAGGTGATTCTAAGTGACTAAGGGAAAAGAACTTAAAAGACATTCAATGATTTTGGTTGAAGATAGGTGTTCTTGTTGTAAACATAAAATGCTTAGTATGGTCAGTAGAAGAGTGGGTTTATGTACTAATTGTGCTGGTGCTCGGCGTGAATTAATTGAAAAAGTTAAAGAGAAGTATAAAAATCAATTAAAGATGGCATTTGGAGTTTGGGATGAATACACTAATAATATTTTTGTTAGGGAATGGAATAAGTTAGAGAAGGAGTTGAATCCCTAATGGTTAAACTAACAATTGAACAAGTAAATTATATAATTAGAGATATTGATAGGATAATAAGTATTTCAAATAAATTAAAACAGAAGATTAGAGGATATAAAGACCCTTTAGATGAATTAATAGTTTCTGAAAATGAAGTCAAGTTAATTAAAGAAAATGAACAACTCATAACAAGAGTTAAGGAATTAGAACAATTAAATGAGCACGTTAGGGCGGTTTATAAGAGAGATTTAAAGAAGAAGTTGAAGCCCTAGTGGTTAATGAATCACTCGAGGCTGAGAATGTTAGAATACAGAGAAGAGGATATGAAGACGGATTAAAAGTAACTGAGTTAGACATGAAGTTGGCTGCCAGGCAGGTAAGGATTATTAGTAAAATGAAAGGTAAGATAATAGACATTGGTTGCAGTGAAGGAACCTTAACCATGGAGTTAGCTAAAAGTAATGAAGTGGTGGGCGTTGACTTATGCACTAACGCTTTAAGGATTGCCAAGAGTAAAGGATTAACTGTTAAGGAAGGTAATGCTTACGAGTTGCCATTCCCTGATAATTCATTCGATATAGCTCACATGAGCGAGGTTATAGAGCATATTCTTGAGCCTTTGAGGGCTATGAGCGAGGTTAAGCGAGTGTTAAAGAGTGGCGGCGTGTTCGTAATGACTACTCCTAATTGCACCAGTTTTAGGGATAAGTTATTAGTATTGGCCGGTCACATGCAGGCTTATTCTCAGCACTCAGAGCATGTACGGTTGTATAATAAGCGTTTGCTTGAAAAGTTAGTTAAAGATAGTGGCTTTAAGTTATTGGGTACTTATGGCTCTGGTTTCAGTTTTCCTTTACCTTTTGGTTTATCCCCAGTAACTACTTTATTTGATTGGTTATTACCTGCCGGTTTAATGCAACGTGTAATTGTTGTTTGTGAAGTGATTAAATGAGTGGAAAAGAACTTAATCGTAAATTAGAACTAATGAAGAAAGCAAAATGCAGTATTGCAGATTGTAATCATAAACAAGAGATGTATATGAATGTAGGAATTCAAATGTTGCCTTTCTGCATGGAGCATTTCATTAAGTTACAAGAATTAAAACCTGAATTGGATGGGGTTGCTTCTCTAATTGATAAGGATATGCGTAGAAGTAATGGCGAGATGGTTATAATTAAGAGTTATGAAGAATACAAGCGAAGGGTTAAAAAACATTTTCAGGAATTAGTTTCAACTTCATTAAGTTTAACTAAAGGTAAATGTGTTTATTGTGGTGCTGTGGCTGTTGGTTGCAGGGTTGGTTGGACTCCAATTTGTGAACGATGTATGGGTTTTCCATTAAAAGTTTTGAAAGTATCATTAAAAGAGTTGAACTCTCGTGACTGACGACTTCACTAAATTCATTAATAAGCATTTCAAGGAGTTAATCATATTAGAGCTGGGGCTAATAATCTTGTCTTTAGTCATTGGGGGATTATTCGCTGTGCAGAAAGTAAGTGCTTTAGAGAGCAGATTAGACTCACTTAACATCCCTGACCTCACGCCAATTAATGAAGCCATGACGAAATTGGATAAGATTAACACTTTCATTGACGAATTACCCTTAGAGGATTTAAAGAGCCTGCCAGTACGTGAAATGCTCCGGCGCTTGGATGAAGTGAACGCTTTTGATAGATTTTTGGGAAAAGTTGAGTCATGGCCTGAAAGGACACTCTATAAAGTGGTGTGGGAGGATTCAAAGTGAAAGATTTATGTAAGACTTGTGTTAAAAGAAACAGATGCCCTTTTCATCACCCCAATCCAACAGCATTTAAATGCGTTTATTATGAAAACGTAGAAAAAGAGGATAAGTGGTTAAGGTTTGAATTAAAAGAAGAGAAACCTAAAACAAAGGTTTATTCAGTAATATCAAAACGAGATGAGTGCGAGTTAGGAGAAATAAAATGGTATCCTTCATGGAGGAAGTACTGCTTCTTCGGAACAATTGAATTTGAAACAGTACTCTCAGAGGATTGCATGCTCACAATCTCAATTTTCACAACAGAATTAAATAAGAAACATAAAGAGAAAAGGAGGCTTTTACGTGAAGGATAAGGATAAATGCGTTAATTGTAAAAGACATTACTCACGCAAGAATAGCGATGCATTAGAGAATGAATACTTCTGCTCAAAAAAATGCGAGGATAAATATTATGAAAAAAAGGAGGATTGATAAATAAATGGCTACATCACTACCAACAATACAATGTAAGGTTTGCGGTTATGACGGAGAATCAATTGAAGGATACTACGACAGTGTTAAAGGAGACTTCACTTGTCAAGAATGCATAGAAAGAAATAAATTCAATAACAAAGTCATAAATAACATTACATTAATGCTTAAATTCATTAAAAAAGTATTGGAGTAAATAATAATGACTAAAACACGAAAGGTTGATTTATTGAGCGGTTTCAGTAACAGAATCCCTAAAACTAATAAGTTCTTCTTTATGGCTGACCTTGACGGGATCAACTTAAGGAAAGTAAGAAAAGCAGTTATTGAACTACAAGATAGGTATTCAAAGAATAAAAACTATATAAAAGCAATAGGCGACGTGCACATTATTAGAAGCAGTCGTGGCCACTACCACTTATATTCATTCTATAAGTTCACGAAAAAACAAATAATATTGATGTCATTCTGGCTTCTTGAACGAGGATTAGTTGATCCATTGTACGTTAAGTTTAGCTTCTTAAGACCTGGCAAGGTACTTAGATTCAGCAAGAAATCAGGCAAAGGCGCTCCTAAATATGTTGAAACAATAGAGTCAAGATTATGCAAGAGGAAAGAATTAATTAATCTAAGAAACATAGTGTTAAGCGTTCTAGGATGGTCGTCAAGCCAGAAGCGAATAACGATAATAAAAATAATGAAAAAAGAAGTGAGTAAATAAATATGTCGGTTAAGATTAAGAAATTGGAAATTTCGCCAGCCTTTAAGCAAGAAGGCAAGAGCGTCTACCTACCGCCAGAGAAGTTGGGCAGGCCCATATACACTTATGACAGGGAAAAAGATTTATTAAAAGAAGATGATGAAATATGGGATGAAGGAATAGCCGCATCAGAAGTATTCTTCCTCCAATTTTTTACAGGCGCATGGTCTTATGGCGCAGCAAGGAATAGGTATAGAAAAGAAGTTCAAACAAAACTAACTGAAAGAATACCTAAAGAGGAATGGGGTAAGCAAATAGAATTAATTAAAGAAGTAGTGGTTAGTGATTGGAAGAGTTCAGTAAAAGACATAAGCGTTGAAGTAACGAAACCAGGCTTTGGATTGCTAGACCCTGGCAGTTATGAAGTAACTTTCGTAATATACTCAAACCAGTATGACGGTGACTTAAGAATGGTGTTCACAGCAGAATTCGAAATAAGAGTTGAAGTAATCGTGCCAGTAGGCAAGTATGAATACTATGAATTATTATCAATCGTCATAAGAGCAATCAAGGATAAATTCCCTTTCAGAGCCAGTCATAAAAGGATCAGGGAATTAAGAGAAGCCGGAAGAGTGATAAGGTACAGGGATCCAATAACAGAGCGCATTAGGTGGCGACCAAGAATAGAGATACCACTAGGAGCATACTCACTGGATGACTTAGTCAATATAATTGGTAAACGAATAGGAGAGAAAAGCCCTTACACTGAAGCAAGGCATGGAATAATACCTGAATTAATAGAAACAGGAGTAATAACTAGATTCAGAGAACCAATAACTAAACGCATAAGGTACAGATTATGATAATAGTAAATAAAAATCATGCTCAAAAGGGTTTGACAAAATCAACACTCCCTTTTGTACCCTGTTATGAAATCCACCCGCCACCAAATAAGGTGGCGGGCTCACTCCCAAAATCAGCACGAGCAAGATTGAGATGATAATTGGAGGGCTCCTCATACCCTCTGTTTGCTTGCTCGTAACGCCAAATGAAGATTTCCCCCATACCAAATGGTGTGGCTTCAATGGGATTGCTGATGGGAATAAAAGTTTGAGAAAGGACTTCAATCACAACGGTAGGGTATTGTAACAATACTTTATCGTTAGTTGGCAAGATTAGTGAATCCCTCATTATGCATTGCTCTTGTGATTGAAGCCCCTCAAAGATAAGAAAAACTTAAATACTTAAGAATATTCCCAAACACTCGAAGATATATGTTAATACAAGTAGATGTACCAAAAGAATTGAATAAAAACTTAAAACTTGAAAAAATAAAAAGAGACTTAAACACTTTACAAGAAGCAATAATCGAAATACTAAAAGAACACTTCAAGGTGAGTAAATGATTATTGGCAAGACAAAAACAGGCGAGAAATTAGAGATAAACCTGCTTAACTTAATTGAAACAAGAATGCTAATCACCGCTAACTCAGGCGGTGGCAAGTCATGGACTATAAGAAGGATATTAGAACAGACTCATGGAAAAGTTCAACAAATAGTAATTGACTTAGAAGGAGAATTCGGCTCACTAAGAGAGAAATATGATTACTTACTCGTAGGCAAGGAAGGAGAGATACCAGCGAACATAAGAACAGCTCAACTACTAGCAAGGAAGATACTTGAATTAAGAACTTCAACAATAATTGATGTATCAGAATTAAAGAAGCATGAAAGAATATTATACGTTAAAAGATTCCTTGATTCACTAATTGAATCGCCAAAGAAGTTATGGCATCCAGCACTAATAATAATAGATGAATGCCACCAGTTCGCTCCACAGTCAGGAAAGTCAGAATCATCAAACTCAGTTATTGACTTAATGACTAGGGGTAGGAAGAGGGGATTCTGTGGAATAATTTGCACCCAAAGATTATCAAAACTGAATAAAGACGCTGCTGCGGAAGCTAATAATATCTTAATAGGGCGCACAGGACTAGATGTTGACATGAAACGTGCATCAGAGATTCTCGGATTCACTAGTAAAGAGCAAATGAGGGGTTTAAGAAACTTAGGGGCAGGAGAATTCTGCGGTTTCGGACCAGCAATAAGCAAAGAAGTAGTTAAATTTAAGGTTGGAGGAGTTAAGACAACCCATCCAAGACTCGGAGGGCAACAATTAACAGTAGTGCCAGGAACGCCAAAGAACATAAAGAGAATACTAAAGAAATTAATTGACTTAGAAAAAGAATCAGAAGAGGAGTTAAGAACTAAACAAGATATGAAGAATAAAATAATGCAATTAAAAAGAGAACTAACAATACTTAAAAGACAAAAACCGGAAGCAAGAATTGATGAAAAACAATTAATCATGGTAAAGCAACAAGGAATAAGGGAAGCACAAATACAATACAAGAAAATAGAAAAACAATATGAAATAGAAATAAGAAAATTAAGGACGGCAATAGGTAGAATAAAAACTATCTGCGTAAGCGTACCTGAAACAAAACCATTAAAGCCAATCACTCCAACACCACCACTAGTTGTAAGTGACCCAAAAGAATTTATTGAAAAAATAAAGAGAAAACGTGAAGAGCCAAGAGTAAAGAAAGCATGGGATAGATGCAAAGAATTAGCAGAACCATTATACGATGAAGATAAACCATTAAGGGCTGGAGCAATGAGGATGCTGGGGTGGTTAGCGGCTGCCAACACATTAACAAAACAAAGACTGGCAACGCTATCAGGCTTCTCAGTAAAAGGAGGAACATTTAACACTTACATCTCAGAATTAAAAAGGAATGGATGGATAACTGGGATGCATGAATTAACAATAACTGAAGAAGGGATAAGAAATGTAAATGAAATACCAAGAATACCAACAGGAAGAGAACTATTAGAATTATGGAAAACCAAGTTCAGAAAAGGAGCTGGAAGAATACTAGAAGTAATTTATGAACACTACCCGCACTCAATAAGTAAAGAAGAAATAGGCTATGAAACGGGATTCACGCCAACAGGCGGGACATTCAATACTTATATATCAGAACTAAGAAGGAATGGACTAATAGAAATAGAAGGCAATGAATTAATAATAAGCAAGGAGTTCTTCGAATGATAAAATACAAAAGGAGGATGATAATATGAAGAAGAAAGAATTAACTGAGTATCAGAAAAATCAAATTAAAAAACGTAAAAAGTACAAATACATAGCATCAAGAATTGATAAGATGATCTCAAAGTATGGAGAAGAAACAGTATTCTTCGCAATGAGAAGATACATGGAAATAAAAAGAAAAGAAGAAAGAAACGCAGAATTAATAAAAGAAAAAGAAGAAGAACTCAGGAAACTAAAAAAGTTAAAATAAAGGATTAATTTAATGATTAGTGAATTAGAGCTTAACAGTGTTAAGAGGGAATTCAACAATGTGGCTGACGGAGTTAGGTACCTATTACTTAATAATAAGAGAGCAAGGAATGAGGATCGGTGGCTTCAATTAGTTTACGTTAGAGCAGTTCAAGGAATAGATATTCGTATACCCTTCGAGAACTGGGAGCAAATGGTAGACCTAGAATCCATTAGAAGGACAAGGCAAAAGATTCAAGAAGAGGCACTAAAGTTAATAATGAATCCTAGAACGCCAGAATACATCAAGGAGAACATGACTAAATTACTGCCAAGCCCTGAAGTATTAAGGAAGAGAAAAGTAAGGGAAGAAGCCATCAGGGAATTCATTAAATACTGGAAACCACTAGGAGAAGATTAATAATGG
This sequence comes from Candidatus Parvarchaeota archaeon, assembly GCA_030615175.1. Taxonomy (GTDB): domain Archaea; phylum Nanobdellota; class Nanobdellia; order WJKC01; family WJKC01; genus JAFCFT01. The sequence continues at coordinate 32,971 of JAUWZX010000003.1, read as the reverse complement.
AAATTAAAAAACATATTTTTCCCTTCTTTCTTATTCTGTTAGTGGTAATTTCATCTGGATGCACAGGCCTAGGAGAGGGAATAAAAATCCTTGTTGAAGACTTAGTGGAAGGCATTCTCCACCTATTACTTCAATATGCCTTGTACATACTCATTGGATTAATAATACTGGTAGCCATTATTGTAATCATTGTAAAAAAGATAAGAGAAAAGTAACCAAAAATTATAAATTCTTCAAAGCACTAGATAATTAGAGTAATGACTAGCATTCTTAAAGTATGGAAGGAATTAAAGGACTGGGAGAAAGCATTATTCATAATAACCACTATATTCATGTTCGTTTATTTGCCCATAATAATCTTCTTGCCATTCTATGTTGGAGATATAGTGATGATGTTAACCATTGGTGCCATGGTGGTCTTAATGGTTTCACTACGATTCTCAAAAATTGATAATTTAGTAATATCCTTGGCAATAATTTCAATTTGGCTTGGCGCATTAATGATAATATCACAGATTTATTTAATTACTTATGAACCAGGCACGGTAACAATAACCCCTTTATTAATGTCATTAGTTTTAAACATTATAACATACATATTCTTAGGGATATCATTAATTTCATATTTAATAATATCGATTTATAAAGTACGTGATTAATGAGATGAAATTAACTACTAGGCAGAAAGCATTAATAACTGTGGCAATAGTCGTGCCAGTAGCAATATTAATCATTTACTTACTAGCGTTAAGGCCCATTCCATTAGCAGTCATTCAAGAACAAGGAATAACAATAACGAGGTACACTGGAAGATGCTGGCCTGACGCTGACACTGGAGCGGCAGTGGAAGCGTACTTCACTTACGACTGGAGTCCAGGGCAAGAGTACTTAGGCGGATTCAGTTGCGAGTGGGAACCCGCAGGTGAGTGGGGAGTAATAGAGGTTGTGTGCGAGTATGGTAAATGCGTTAATCCTTGCAAAGACGTTGACTGCCCAACCTTCTGTTACAACAATAAATTCTACTATAATCCAATATGCGATAATTATGGATACTTAACGAGAAAACATTATCCACACTGGTACACTGATCCTTATTATGATAAAATAAATTGGGGATGCAGTTATTGGTCAACACAAGATTGTGGAATCTGCGAGGAATGCGATGACATTAAAGGATGCATAACAGTAACACCCTGTTGCGGTAATGGAATATGCGAGGCAGGAGAAGTATACTCTACCTGCCCAAGCGACTGCCCAGACCTCTGCGTAGGAATAACATTAACATCTTACTGCGCAAGCAACACAATACTAAGAACTGAAACATACTGTAATCCAGACTCCCAAAAAATATCATATACTGACGCTAAATGCGAAGACAATAACCCCTGCACCATTGATAAATGCGTAGGAACATCATGCACTTACACACTAATAGATGAAGCAGGAATACCCTACTGCGACAACTTAATGTATAATTACAACCCAACCTGCAATCCAACCACAGGAGAAATAACCTTCCAACAAGTTAATTGCGATGACAATAACTTATGCACTAGGGACTCATGTGATCCAAACTTAGCATGCATTAACACTCCAATAAAATTCGCAGGCACAAAATGCGAGGACTCAACGTATTATTACAGTGGCAGATGCAATTCAATGACTGGTGAAATAATCTATTACTTCCAAGAACCATGCGAGCAAGGCTGCAACATCACTAGCGGATTATGTAATTACGAAGCACCACCAATACTACCTCCAACACTATTATTAATGATAGCATTCGTGGCGATAATACTAATCTCAGGTTCAGGAATATTAATATACTATAAAAGAGTAAGAAAGAAATAATGAATAAGAAATCAATACTAACAGTAATTACTTCATTATTAATCATAACTATTGCTCATGCAGACTCAATCTGGCAAGTGAATAATGAATCGGCCTTTAATGAAGGGATATATAATAACACCTTCTTCAATGACACTCTAAGGGCAGTTCAATTAAACTTATCTTATAGTTCAGGCAATTACACGAGCAAGGTGTTAGATTCAAGCGGTACATCAAAATGGAATAATATTACGTGGTGGAGTGGCTACGGCTACGAATTACCGCACAATAAGTCAAGCGAGGACTACATAGTTAACCCGATGAACATGTCAGATAATGTATTACTAATGCACCTGAACGAAGCAAGCGGGGTAATAATTGATTACTCAGGTGAAGGAAACAATGGAACAACCGGAGGCGACGTAACCTACAACGCCACAGGCAAATTAAACACTGCACTAGACTTTGATGGAGACGGCGACTACATTAATTTAAAAAGCAATGCCACGCTAGACGACGTATGGATTGAATTCGCAACCCTAAGCGTATGGATATACCCAGGGAGTGACGGGGAATCAGACACGGGCAGAATAATGGATAAAGACGGTTACAGCATATTATACGTCAGAGAGGATAATGGAACCCACGTTAAATTATCATTCGTCAGGTACTTCTTCACTCAAGCAGGAATATGGACTACTGGATTAATAATACCCTTAAACGAGTGGACCCATATAGTAATAGATTACAATAGTAGCTCAATACTAAATAGCCCGCACTTATACTTGAACGGTGCGAGTAGGTCAATACCACAAGTACAAGCACCAATCGGTGCAAGACTGTCAGACGCAGCCGAAGACTACATGATAGGCTCAAGAGGCGACGGTTTAAGAAGCTTTAACGGAACAATAGATGAATTCGCATTATTCAACAGGCAATTAACCGCAACAGAAGCACTAAACCTGTATGAAAGAGGAATAATGAAACTAAACCTGACAGTCAGGAGTTGCGACGACGCAACCTGCACTGGAGACTCATGGAATGAAACATATATTAAAGCACCACAGAACTTAACAGTCAGTAATAATAGATACTTCCAGTACAGAGCAGACTTCTACACTGACAATGGAAGCCCAGAACTATACAACATCACCACTTACTACACTAGAATATATGCTGTAGAAATAGAGAACAGCACATACTCAACCTACATACTAGGAGGAGAGTACAACACATTCACATGGGACACTAACTTCCTAGCCGACACTAGAATCAGAGTATGGAATAACTTAATAAGCTACGATGACACGAACATCATCACAGGATCAAGAACCAGCCACTCAATCAACACGGACACACTAGTTTACGTAGGCGTTTACAACTTCAACATAACATCAAAGAATAACAGTGCAAGCAGCGACTCAATAACAGGCATCTTCGAAGTCAGGGAAACAATCAGGGAATTAGTAACAATTAAGAAAGTCACTAAGAAAAAGGAAACAGAAATTCATTACATACCAGCGCCACCACTAATCCTATTCCAAGCAATCACACTAATAGCAATCATATTATTCTTTGCAGGAATATACTATTATATATCAAAAAAAGTATAGGAGGTTAAAGCGAATGGAAGATAAAATTTTGGAATGCACGATAACTGATATTGACGAAATGGGCCGGACTATGTGTGTTGAAAAAGAAACAGGGCGGAAAATAATAATTGAAAATCCAGATCCAACTAGACTAATAATAAGAATGTCAGAAAAGTGAGGAGTAACCCCCTTACATTTTTAATTATTTAAGTCAGGAGGGATGCCCCTCCTAACTTTTCCTCAACTTAACACAACCAAACTCAACGTAACACATTCCCAACTCGACTCAATGTAACATACCTCAACATAACATAACTCATAGAGGGTTTTTCAACCCATTACTTAATGGTTATTTTATTATTTAAATACTTTATTATTCTGTGGGGAGTAGAAAGATTTATAAACTCTTTCATTCTTAGAAAGAAAGTAATGAGAACTGTTAATGAAATATTCACGGATAAGGAATTCAAATGCCTAAAAAAGAAGAAAGGGGAAAGAACATGGCGTGAATTCATACTAGAAATAGCGGACTGTAAAAAGGAGGAATAATGAAATGAGTGAAAAAACTAAAGAAAACGGAACTGAGAAAGAACAAAAACACAGTAAAGAATTGAAAGATATGATGAATGCCATTAGTAAATGGGTTAAAAAACACGAAGGGAATGTTAGCTTTGTTGGAAACTTCTTCGCAGACACAGGAGAACCAGACTTTGAATTCGTTGAAGGAAGAATGATGGCTTATGGTCCAAAACCAGTATTAGAAACCCACATGGAAACATTAAAAGAAGAAATAGACAAAGAAGAAAAAGACGAGTTCGTGAACTGGTAAATAAGTGATAAAAGATGAGGGGCAGGTATTTAACTAAGCCTGAGAGGGTTTTAAAGAAGGCTATGAAGGAAGCAGGGATTGATGCCATTGAACAATATCCAGTGCCTAGTAAGTTAATCCTTGATTTCAAGATTCGAGGATTATTAATCGACATTGAAGTTGATGGCGAGCACTGGCATCGAGGTAAAAGATTAATTAAAGACAGACGTAGGGATTATGCTTTAAAGAAGTTAGGGTACAAAGTAATAAGATTCCCTAGCAAGCAAGTTGAGAATAACACTCAAGAATGCATTAATGAAATAAGGGAGGTAATACGTGATGCAGGAACAGAGAATTAAAGTGAGAATAAAAGGTTTAAGGCCTTACTTACAGCATAGGTTCGTAATGGAAGATCAGAAAGGAACTAAGAAGAAAAAGAAAACTTATGACCCTAAAGAGGAAGCGGAGAAAGCAGCGTACAGGAATAAAGAAGGAATGCTTTACATACCGGCAAGGCAAGTAGAAGCAGCGATGATAAAGGCAGCAGTTGACTTCAAGTATGAAGGGAAGAAGTCTTATAAGGAAATCATTAAGGCAGCATGCTTCATTGAACCGCAAGAGATAAAGATAAATCCACAGAAATACGAGATTGATGAGGCGGCAGTAGTAATACAGAGGAGCAGGATATTAAGGTGGAGACCACGCTTTGATAACTGGAGCGCCGAGTTCGAGCTAACTTCAATAGACCCTAATCTTGACATTGAAGTCGCACTAGAAATACTAAAAAGTGCGGGCAGGTTCAAAGGCATTGGTGATGACAGGCCTCGCTACGGCAGATTCGAAATTGAAGTAATAAAATAGGGAAGAGTAACTCTTTTATACTAATAACGCATTAAAATAAGGAAAGGGTTTGGCAATGACTGAGAAGAGGAATCAGGTTAGCGAGTGGATTAATGAAAATAAGTATTTCATAATCCCAGTAATCTTAACAATAATTTGTGTGATATTAATAATTAACTTCACATACTCAACAGGTTGGAATAATGGTTATTCAGAGAAAGTAATTGGCGTAAGAACGCCAATGGTTCAATCACTAGGCAACTGCGAGATAATATATGTAAGGAAACTAGTTAAAACAGAGTACTCCGTGGTTCGTGGACTCTTTAACTGCGCAGACCAAAATGAGGGTGTAAGAACTCATAAAAGAGTTTTATTTGCAAGAACCCTTGCAATAGGGGAACTTTACGGATTTAAAGGTAGCGGATACTCTTACGATTGCCAAACTGGAGCAATAAAAGTAATTTGGCCATACCCCTTGAATGAGGCATTATTCTTTGAGTTCAATATTTCGCAAGCTAAGAAGTTTTGTAATCTGGATGAGGCCTTTAAAACAGGAATAGTGCAAATAGGACATTGCGAAGACTGCATTAACGAAACATTTTATGGATTTAATGATTTAGAGGAAAACTTAAATGTAACGGATGCTTAATAAATGATTCAATATGGTAGAGCTTGACATTAGTGAAATTGTTAAAAATTATCCATTATCACTTTTCACAGTTTATTTCTTAGGATTCGTGTTGACTTATTTTGGTTTTTTTGCTCCTGCGCAGTTTACTGCTTTATTCGTTAGTTCAACTGTCTCGCTTTTTATCTTGTCACCCCTCACGGAATTAACCCCTTCAATTAAAAAATCATTAAGTGTTTTCCCAGTTCCAGTAATAATTTCTTATGCGCTTTGGATTTTAAACTTTGTAGCAACACATACCCCAATACCGTTATTGATTAATCATTTAGCGTTATTTTTCTTCCCCATGCTAATTGGGTTGAGTATTTTTATTATTTGGGATTATCTTAATAAAGGATTTCAGAAAGTAATGACGCTGATACGTCGCTCTAGGTACTGGTCCAATCTCATTACGTCAATATTCTTAATCTGTATGGGTTTAGTTTTAATGATGTCATTAAATCTTTCAGGCTTAATCATTACTCAAACAGTTAACGCAACGGCAGGGGGATGAATGAATTGAATGAGACTCTTACTAACTTAACTGGTAACTTGACTGGTGTTGAGTCAGGGCAAGCAATATTTAATCAGATTGTGGGATTCTTCAGTTATTCATGGGGCATGTCTTGGGGTTTATCATCATGGATTACTAGCATTATTACTCCAACATTCCCAGACCAAGCAAAGTTATTTATGAATTCAGCCATGTCAGTTCTTCAGTTAATATTATTCATTGGATTCATTTCATTAATATTGAAGGGTTCTGAAAGATTTACTAATTTCTTTAGGAAGTGGGTCATACCATTTTTAATCTTAATATTTGGTTTATTATTATTTTTCGGTTTAGTCATGCCATTAATGATACCGCAAGAAATTAATGTAAGCTTGACGTAAAGGGTTTGGTGTAATGAAGGAGTTAACTGATGGAGGAGGAATAGCGGTAACTTATGTTATTAATCCTGATAAGGATAAGTATTCACTTAAAGGCAATTATTACGGGGTTTGGAATTCAATTAGTAAGGGCAACCATTATCGTAAAGTACTTGCTCAGGACTTGAACATTAATGAAACAAAGATTTCAAGAATACTTAATACAATGCTTAAGCATGGATTAATAGAGAAGAAGACATCTCATGACATGAAACTTGAAGACGCTCCAGACAGCATTAAGGAATTAATCAAGAATAAGGATTTAAGAACAGTATTCTACTTCCCACTAGCAAAGGAGACTAAGAGTTACACGCCAGAAGAGTCAAGTAAGAAGATAGTTAAGGAAATAAAGCAAGTAAGGAAGGAGATAAGTGACTTAAAGAATAAACCACAAAATAATTCTCAGCAGAGCAACCCTCAATTACTAACTTTATTCTCAACAATCATTGCTTTAATAGTTATTATTCCATTAACTATTTTCGAGTTTACTAACATGTTGTTGAATATTACTGAACAATTCCCTTTCACAACCAGTTTGATAACAACGGTAATGATTACCATCGCATTTATAACATCCTATAAAAACTATAAGAAAGCCACTACTGGCAAGTAACTAAAAACAAGTTTACTCCTTCTAACCATTTATAAACCCCTAAACCATCCAGAATACTACGACATTTACTAAAATGTCAAACCCTTTAAATAAAGTGCCGGGAGGGCACTTTAAAAATTAGGAGAAAAAAGTGAATTAAAAATGAATAGGAAAGCAGCAATAAATGTGTGGGCGGTCTTGTTTATCGCAGTCGCAGCAATACTAGGAATTGTACTAGCAATATGGGGAGTATCAGCAGCAATAGCAGCAGTAATACCAGTAGTTCCAGTTGAGTACGACGGAGAATTTGACGCAGTAGCGTTCTTAACAACCACGGAAGAATGCTTCGCAGAAGACATTGAATCACAAGCATTCAGGGAAGACACGACAAATGACAAGTGGACTGGAAACGGTACAATGACAAACTTCACTGGTAACAGTCAGTTCAAGAAAGCTCCATTATACTTTGAAATTGATGGAGGCGACATGGAAGCATTAAGTGACATAACAATTGATGAAGTGGCAGGAACCATAGTAACTAACCTAACGCTTACTTCAGTCAAGTTATACGAGTACAGGGAATGCGACAAACTAACAGACTTTAGTGATGACATAGAAGACGGAGAACTAGACGTGTCATACGATCTTCCAATAGAAAGAGGCAAGTACATACTTGACATAGAAATTAAGTCAACAGACCTAGCAGCTAACCATAATGTTACACCAGCAGCAATCTACAAAGTTAAGATAGAAGGAAAGACTACTGGCGACGTTGCAGACATTGAAGCAGACATTATAGTCGGACAGAAGACATAAACAAGATTTGAATAAAATTTTATTATTTTTTTTATTTTTTTTTTAATAAAATGACCAAGCACACAAGAACATGAAGAGAACCAAATAGGTGTGAGTAATGATAATTACGAAGAGGAGTAAAGTATTAATTCTAGTAGCATTAGTTGCTTCAGTATCATTAATGATTATTTTTACGCCAGCCAGATTCGCTTTCACATCACTACTATCAAGTTATTCAGGATTCACAACACTAAGCTTAACCAAAGCTGATTTCGTTTCAACAAGCCCATTCTTCACAGGCAAGCAATGGATACTATACGTTAGTCAAGGAGGAATGAGTCAATACGCCACTGGAACCGTTACTTCAACAGAGATAGATGAAGAAACAGGAATACCAGCGGAAAGAGACTTCAAAATAGATATTACTTACGGCCGGCAAACCTGCGAATACCCAATAATATTTAAAGAAAGAGTTAGGAGGCCAATAACTAAATTAAACAAAGTTGAATGGCTTTGCGGATGGGTGCCTTCAACAGAAGAAGCACTACAACACTGCGTGAGTGGATTCTTAATAGGTCAAGGAAAATACTACCTTGAACTAGCATGCTTCTGCATAGAAGAAATAACTTATTACCCAGTAGGAAGCATTGACAGCCCTCAAATACACACGATGTCAACAATCAGCGTCACTAATGGCGTTGAAACATTCAGCAAAGACTTCGACACTCATGCAGACATAAGAGGCTACGTTGGGCCATACGGTGACTTCAGGGATAACGTTTACGTTAAATGGGATGGTTATAAACCAACAGCTGAAACTTGCACAAGCCAAGACCCATACAAATCAGCCTATGATGGCAACTGGAGAATAATAAGCGATGACTTCTACAGAGATCACTTAACTAAATACGATGTACTAATAGGGAAGATTGGTGAATTACCAATAACCAGGGCGGGAATACAAGAATCCTACGATGGCACTAACACGGCAGCGGATACTGCAATGACTCCAATACCATTTGGGGGCATTGAAAGCCCAGCAAGCCTAACAGAGGGAGTAGTAATAAGAGAATTAAGCACTTTCATAAGCATCCCAACATACATATTCTACGTAAGAGCGGACTGGCTAGGAATATACCAGCCAATAGGAGTGCCACAAGTAACAAGCGCTTACATGGACACAATGATTTCAGGTGAAGAAGAAGCAAAAGTTAAAGCAATAGTTAAGAACATAGGCGATGAAAGAGAAGGCTTTGACGCTTACATAACCTGTCCAAAACCATTCAGGGCCGGAGCAACTCAATCACAAACAATAGACCCTGGAATGGATTACACATTCAACCTGCCAATATACTGCGATACCATAGCTTACGCAGAGCAAACCTGCACGGTAACGGCCTCATCAGTAGGCGGAACAGACTCAAGAACATTCACCGCAAAATGCAATCCATTAGGAGTATGCCAAGCAAACAGGTGGGTATGCGTGGGAAACGAGGTTTATAAATGCAATCCATTCGGAAGCGCAGATGACCTAGTAGATATATGCGAGCCAGACGAGGTATGCGGTTACAGGGAAACAGGAGAAGCATACTGCAAGAGCAGAGTAATCGCTTGCGCTCAAGATGGTGAAACCCCAACAATATTCAAGGCCTGCTGTCCAGGACTAACAGATATTAACGGAGTGTGCAGTAGCAGGACACCAATACCTAACGAGATAATATTAGCAATAATCATTGGTTCAATAATTGCATTACTAATTGGCAGGCTATCAAAACTAGGAGTTGAAGGATACATCATCGGAGCCTTAGTGGGTGCACTAGCGGGATACGTTGTATGGTTCGTACTCACTAACTGGCTATTAATAATCATCCTAGGATTAATAGGAACAGGAGGATTCGGAATAATATTATGGATTATTGGCCCATCAACAGCATTCGGAATAGGGTACATAATATGGCAAGAAATAAAAGAAGCTAGGAAAGGAGGCCGTAAATGAAATCATACTTAAAAAGCAAGTCCTTAATACCCATCTCCTCCGGATATTGGACTCCCCTCCCGGCACGTAAAAAACATGGAAAACTTATTAATTACGACACACATAATAGAACAAGGAGGATTACATAAATGAAAATAGAAATACCAAAATGGCTTAAAACCACCAGAGGAAAAGTAATATTCACAACATTAATACTCATAGCGTCATTAATGGTAGGGTACTTCGTGATTAAAGCAGTCACTAGACCAGTACTATCAGGCGGTTGCACGATAAGAGAACACTACGAAATAAAGGATGGGGTGCCACACGTCACATGCTTCGGCAAGTACATAGAAGACACTCTAACATGGACCAGAGTATTCCCACTAACAGTCGTTGGAGGATTCCTATGCAGTGACTTCCCTGAAGAATGGGGATCAATTCCACCCTACGACAGAAAAATAATTACTTGCCCATCAACAGTCAGGGGAGGATGCGCCCTAGTCGTATTCGATGAAAACTACTACTTCGAAGAAGAAATTTTCTTAGTTCCAGGAGAAGCTTACATCACACGCTATACTGAAGTAAAACACTTGGAATTATACTACTGCGACATTGACTGCTTATGCTCGGACTGGGTTCTAGGCACCTGCGCAGAAAAAATGTGCGGCTTAGACGAAATTTACATATCACGAACATGCCCAGAAGAATGTGATCTAATGATAGAATACTGTAGAGCCATGCCAACATGCATAACGCCAGTAGAATACTGCGATAACGGAATATGCGGGGAAGGAGAAACCTATGAAAACTGCCCAGCAGACTGCCCGGCACCAGTATGCACTAAAACACCAAGCGGATGCGATGACGGGAACCCATGCACCTATGAAACAGTAAACTACGCCACCTGCGAATGCGTTTACACGCCACTAGAAGGCGTACACAGCACATGCTCAGGCGAAGTAGGATGCAAGAGATACATATGCAGATGGGGAACCTGCACTCTTGAAGACATACCTTACTGCACGATAACTGAATGTGGTAATGGTGATTGCGAGGCAGATGAGAACTACTTAACCTGTCCAAGTGACTGCCCGAACCCATGCGACGGAATGCAATGCCCAGACAAGTGTAGCGCAGAAGGATACTACTTATTAATTAACGGTGAATGCACAGTAATTAGTGGAGTGCCACAATGCAATTATCAAAGAAAAGCATGCCCTTACGGATGCGACTCAATAAGCATTAAGTGCATAGAACCCACGCCTGAATGCAGAACTAACTCTGACTGCGATGACAGTGACGCATGCACGACAGATGAATGCGTAGGCGAATTATGCTACCACTACCCAATAACAAATTGTGTAGATGATAACCCAACAGCATGCACTGAAGGAGAAATAAACATACTCGGCACGTGCATAACAACAACCACGTTCATCATAATCATCATCATAATCCTTGCCATAATAGGCCTAATAACTTACGCATTGGTGAGGAGACGGAAGTGAATAAAAAATGTTAACAATAATAATCGGGATAGCAGCGTTCTTAGCGGCAAAAGACTTAAGAGAAGACCTTAAAGAGATGATGCTGGTAGCAGGAATACTAGGCTTAATAGCGGGACTCGTGATTGGCACACTAGCAATATTCCTGATAGAACCAATAATGTCAGCAGTAACAGGACTACTAACGGGAACAGCAGAAGCCACGACAATAGCTGAAATGATGACGACAGGAGTGCCATCAGCAATAATAGTATTCTTCATGGCACTAATACATTACACGCTAACGTCAGCAATAGTCTCATTAGTAACGGCAGTAGCGTACGGAGCCAGCAAGAGACTACATAAGAGCATAGAAATCTAAACTTTAATTCTTTTTACTTATTTATTTTTTAATAACGTTTAAATATCATTAATGAGTATAATAATTGATAACGATGCTCCTTGTCCGTGTGTTGTTATTAAAAATCCCAAACTGTAGTGTTCGGTTGAGAGTTCCACGATGGCGACACGTGGAGGGCGTGATAGTGCACCTTTCATACTCTCAACCAACTACCATTAATTTAAAATACTTAGAAATACTAAAATAATAACATAATGGTAGAAAGAATCGCAAGGGACATGGTTACTGAAATCCCAAAACTACCCCTCTGGACAATTGGGGTGCTGATTTTCTTAGTTATTGCAACAGTAATCACTGACTTAGTTTTCGCAACAGCCACAAACGTAATCGTGTTCTTCATGGTTACAATCATTCTTCCAATTTTCATCATACTAGCATCTGTAGTACCTATCGATCAATGGCTTGACGTTCTTGGTTTTGATGTTGGAAAACACAAATGGATGTATATAGTATATGTAGCCATGGGCGCTGGAGTAGGATTCGGAGTATACTTCCTATTCGCAAAACCACTAGCAGTAACACTAGGCCTCCTACCACTACCACTAGGATACCTTTTTTATACCGCAGTAGTACTAGATATGGCCTTAATGCCTGAACTAAGCATGCTGGCGGGAGCTATCTATTTCATCATGGTAGCCTTCTCTGAGGAAATAATGAGGAAATTTGCAGGAGACGTATTTGCAAACAGGTTTGCAGGACCAATGAAGACAAGAGATAAACTAACACTACTAGTGGTAGGCTTACTAGTCGGTAGCATTATATGGAGTTTATCGCACTTCGGAAGTTACACAGTCGCCCAAAGTTTACCCATACAAAGTTACGTAATGGCCTATATGTTAGGTATGATTTTTATCATGCCCGGCATGTTAGGTTTCATGCTTAAAGGAACAAAACTAGAATTCCTAGAATATAGTACCATACCAGCAGTAGTTGCACATTTCATATACGATTACTTATTATTCACTCACTACACAATATCATTTATTGCTCCAACATCTGCATTAGCACTAATAATTTGATTAATCTTCTCTTGAAAGTAATTAGTCCAATCTTCTCTATCCTTATTAACTGAAATATTACAGAAATTACATAATGTAATTAAATTTTTATCTTTTGAATCCTTTTTATTATAATTGATATGATGGACTGTAAGATGTCTTTTCTTAGAAAATACTAAAATTCTATTACCACATAACTGGCAAGTATAATCATCTCTTTCTTTAATCTTCTGCTTTAATCTTTTATTAAATTCAGGGCCATAAGGCTCAAAAGAAATCCCTCCTTGCCAGTTAGGGCCATTTTCGCCACTGTTCGCTTTACTTATTTTCAGCCCCATTTCTTTTCCAGCTGTTTCTTTCCATTTTTTAGTATTCCTAGTTTTCTTCATACTTTCTACATTATTTTTAACTCTTTCATCTATTGCCATAGATAATCCATCATTCCAAGATTTATTACCTTTTTTAAATTCGTATTCGCCAAGCCATTCTTTTATCTCTGGCCATTTCTTATTCTTATTCCACGGTTTTTTCCCATACATTCCATTATTTTCACCACTGTTTGCTTTACTTATTTTTTCCTTTGTTTTTTCAGAACGTGGTTTGCCATAATGTGGATTATTTTCTCCTTTATTTAATTCACTAAGGGATTTTTTTAATTTCTTTCCTTTATCTGTTTTATAAAATTCATTCTTGCTTTTAATCATCCTTTGCATTACATCATCTTTAATCTTTTCATTTTTTGTCCAATGGTTCTCCCTCAGTTTCTTCTTAGTTACTTCAGTATGAGGCTTGTCTTTATTCCATGGAATGTTCCCTTTTTTGAATGCCATTTGAGTTTTTTGAAGTTCGTGATAATATTTATACATTTCCAATCGTTATTAACGAGAGAGGAGATGGGGTTTTGGCGTTGAAAGTAACAATTAAATACTATGAGTGTTTAATTTATGAATTAATGAATAATAAATTACTTATTCTGGGCTTAATAACTTTAATTTCAATTAGCTTATCCTTTGCAGGTCTTGATTTAACCACTGGCGAATACTTGGCTTGGCATGTGATTCAGCATGATGGCCCTTTCTCTTATTTTGACGTTATTAAGCCTGATAGGGTAACTAAGGGAATCAATGAATTCCAGTTAGTGCCTAAGTATTATATTAAGGAAGTTGAAGTGATTACTTACCCATTAAGGGAGGAGTGTCATGATGTTTTTGATGATAATGGTAGCCCAATAGGTAAGAATTGTATAATGGTTGAAGACACTAAGAACCCAATCATCACCACTACTTATAAGGACTTTCAATATTCTCTTGATGATATTAACGCTGAATTAAGCAAGATTGGCAATAGCTTAAGCAGTAAAGTCAGTATTACAAGCCTTGATGAGGGTGCGGGTTTAATTGATGCTAAGAGCGAAGTTAACGCCTTCGATGGAGAATCAATAATATTAAATGTTATTAATCCTAGTAAAGCAAAACTAAGAATTGGCGATCAATCAATAGTGGTCATCTCTAATACGACAACGCAGTATAATATTAGTAATGGATTAATTAATCTCGTATTAACTAATGGAACTTTTCAAGAGATATGGGCTTATAATAATAGTTTGAGTGATTACTCAAGGATAACAAAGTTGTATGATGTTGTGAATTGGGCGGGTGGTGGCACAACTACTCAACAGGGATGGAATAATATTAAGATAATGGAAGACACGATTGATAAAACAATAATACAAGTTAATTATAGTGATGTTGAAACAAATAATTACACGCTAGTTAATTACACAATATCTACTGGAAACTCTTTTTGGATTCAAGATTTTAAATTAGTAACCGGTATTGGGACAGTTTTTTATGTTGCAATATGGTATCAACCAGGCGATTGGTTAGAATACGTTTATTTCAGTAATCGTACAGTATCTAATTACACTATCGAAGTTCCTCGTCAAACATTTTATCCTTCAAGTATTGCTACTCAAGTATCATATGGGGGTAATGTTACTTTAATTCAAGGGTTCACAACAAAAAATAGAACAGAGGGCTACTCCGCAGATACTCATCAGGACATATATAATTATGATGATGAATTAACGAGAACTGCCATTAAGGGTGTTTTAATGGATATTGACACGAGCACTAATACTGATAAGAATTTTACTGGAGAACGTACCTCTTATGATTCAAGCCAAATGATTCAGTCAACTTATGATGATTTCGGTGATTTATATAATTCTGATTTATGGACTGGCAGCCCAATTATTGCTGACTTAGGTGATGGCACAAGTAATATGTCAACTGGTGATATACTCTCAATTTACGTTAATAGAAGCACCCATTTTAATGTGACTTGGCGAGTTAATTTCGTTAATTATTCAAATCAAGGTTATGATGCAACACTCTCGGTTGGACTTCCTGGTGGTGCTCCCCCTTACACTAACTTTATTATTTTCACGTATGCGGGAGCAGCGGGTGATGGTTATGTTCAAGGAAGATGTTTTAATAGTTCGGCACAGGGTGGATTAATTGATGGTTTAGCAGGAACTTACCTTGATACGATTGAGGATGGCACAGTAGATAATGACTGGCTTAACAGATGGCACAACATTACTTTAATGTGGGAAAATGATACTTATGCTAATTGGTACGTTGATGGGATTTTTGTGGGTGCTTGTAATTCAACAAGCAATCCAACTTATGTGCCTGATACTTCAGAAAGTAATGCTATAAGTATAATAGCGAATGTTGATACTATTAATATTTCTTTACATATAGACTGGATTAAAGTCGACACAGATGGACTTCCTGACACCCTTGATGGTGATGATTCAGCGACTTTTTGGAACGTAACACAAGATGCAAGCTTTGCAGAGACTTTCGCTAACTTGAGTCTTAAACCTTTAGAGTCAATAGATAGGAGTAATGTTGGTGAAGTTAATGATTATCAGAATTACTGGCGACTAGATGAAACTTCAGGAAGCACTGCTTATGATTCGGGTTCTAATCTTAATAACTTTACATTGGCTAACACCACTGATGATGCTTGGGTTTCAGGGAGGTTTGGTAACGCTGTATACTTTAATGGAAGTATAGGAAGTTTAAATGGCAGTCAATACGCTTACACTACCAGTTTAGCAGAATTCGCTGATGATACTACTGGAACAGTTTCATTATGGGCTAAATTAACTAATGTTTCTGGTTCATCATCCCAATCTTACTTAGCTTTTGGAAGGAATGCCATTGCAAAAAATACTCGTTTTAGAATGTTATTCCAACAAACTATTGACAATCTTCTTATTGACTTGAGTGCTGATAGTGTTATCTCATTCTGGACTATTAGTTTACGTGATTTTTCAAATAAAATCCAAATATCTAATTGGACTCACATAATAGTAGTGCATGATGGTATAGCACCAAAAGTATATCTTAATGGAATTGAGATGGAGATAAATATTTCTGGGAGTGCAATTAATAAGACTAAATGGTTTGATGTTTTACTAAGTGCTACTGACCCAATTGATGTTCTTAGTATTGGTGCGTATAAGCGTGGTGGGGATATATGGTCCGGTCTTAATGGCACTATTGATGATGTAAGAATCTATGACAGGCCTTTAACTAGTGAAGAAGTTTGGGGATTATACTCAAGTGCCATAAGTGATACTAATAATCAATTAAATATTTCTGAGACGTGGACATGGGAATCTAATATTCCTAATGATTTCGGAGTCACGCCTAAGTACTGGGCTTGCTTCCCTAACGGCACTCACTATTGGAGTGTTAATGCTTACTTGGAGTTACCTAATTATTACGGAACCACTTATGGTAATATTTCAAGCACTTCTAAGAGTCCATTCAATTATAATACCACGATTAGCTTCACTAATACTTCTTGGATTCAAAGCATTGGCAACATTAATCTAAGTTATCAACCAGTGAATACTACAATCACCTTAACTAGTGATTATGAACTAAACCTGTCCATTGTTAATTGGGAGATAACTCCATTCAAGGGAGGTTATGGTAACTTTACTTATGGTAATCTTAGGGTGCCTGGCACTTCATGGAATTCAGGTCAGAATACCACGGTAGCTGCTTGTTATTATGATTGGATTAACGAGACAGTCCATAATTGGGCGGAGAATGCTACTTACAGTCATAACTTAACTCACCAAGGAATTAAGAGGAAAGTGAATGGCACTAACACTGGCAGGGACTTCACTGATGTTAATTTCAGCGTATCATTACCAGTCAATGAAACAGTCTGTGACTATTGTACAGATACTATGAATGTTAATGTAGGAGACTTCGAGTGGAATGCTTCAGATACAGGAGATTGGATTAACGAAACTATTCAAGCATGGGAAGAAAACAATAGTTACAGTCATAATCTTAGTTCTCAAGGATTACTAAGATTAATCAACGGAACTAATCCTGACTATAATTTCACTGATGTTAATTGGACTGTCTCACTACCAACAAATGAAACCGTTTGTGATTACTGCACTGACTTAAGGGGCTTCTATATCGGTGACTTCGCATTCAACGCCTCTGACACTGGTGACTGGATTAATGAGACAATTCATAACTGGGAGGAAAACAAGAGTTACCAGCAAAATATGACTCATCAAGGTATAGTAAGGCTAGTTAATGGAACTGCAAACTATAACTTCACAGACGTGCCATGGGAAGTTTCATTACTGTATGGTGAAGCGGTGTGTGATTACTGTACAGGAACAAGAAACATAAACAATACTTTTGAATGGAATGCCTCTGACACTGGAGACTGGCTTACGGAAACAACAGGAACAGACTGGCAGCAATACGTAACAGAAACAACTTACGCAGGAGGACTAGCATGGATTCATGGCAAGGGAAGAGCAAGTAATTCATTAAACATAAGTTTCACAAACGTTGCATACAATAATACATCGGCTTCTGCAATGTGTAGAAGTGGATGGACTTGCACGATAACAGGAATACAATACATACCATCAATACCTGCATCAGGAACAGGAACAGATGATACGAGAGAAGTAGTCAGCAATAAAACCAATGTGATAACAAAAAAACCAGAAATACAAGCACAAAACCTTACAATAATAGTTGGCCCCAGAGCAAGATTTGAGGCAAAAATAAACGGTACTAACACAGACACACTAGTGGGTTATGATAATGTTAATGTAACATTCACGGAGATACCTGCTGAAGCAGTAATGGAGTCAGGAAATGGTACAAGCGTACTATTCGATGTAGTGGCATCAGGAACTTATATAGCGGTAACTAATTATACGATGCCAGCAGTAAATGAAATAATTGGTTCATTAGTTTTGGGGGCAATAGAGATTAACAAAGAAGTTAATTACTCTAGGCAAGTATTCTGGGATAATACCGCAGCAATCACTTACTATAATGTTACAGGACAATTAACAATACCTACAAGCACTAATCCATCAACAATTAATATAACAACTGACACCGAAGTAATAACTCCACAAGAAGTAAATGCTTCAGAGCGTTATTTTAAGTGGAATAAGTCATCAATGACTGCGGGACAAGAAATAGGATTCAACGTAACTTATAACACCACGGCGCCAAACATAACGACAAGCTTTATTGTAAACTTAACTCATTATACTAAGTATGTTAACTTGTCAGGTCCAGTAGAACCAATATACGCTAATGTTAAGGTTTACACAAGCGTCAATGAATCAATAGTGATACCATACTTATATAAGAAGATTAGTGGAGTATGGATTGATGTAACAACCAATAAGAATTACAATGTACTAAAAGAGGATACTAACGGTAATGGCAGGACAGATAGGATAACGTGGTATGAACCATCACTGAATCAATCAAGCGAATTTTACATAACAGCCCTAGTTGGTGATCCAATATTAACTCAATGCAAAAACGAGGCAAGAAACTGGGAGAACTGTTCATTAAGTGTGGCCGGGGACTGTCCTAAACAACACATAAGAACAAAGATAGGCGTAAGTGAAGCAGTATACTGGAAGTATGAATGTAGATTCTATAATCCAAACATAGTAACAAGGTCCATAACTGATAAATTCAGAATAAGTCCAGAAGCAACTAACATTCTATACGATGAAGTAGGAGAAGAACTATTATGGGATTTATATGGACCTTACATAAGCATAGAGGATGAAAATATTCAACCAAGATCGTACAATCATCATAACATCACCTTCTACACGCCACCAGTATTCGCAGAATTAGCATACCACTACCAAGAAGAATTCTACGTGAACGAACTAGCAGACGTTAACATAACAATAAGACTAACTAATTACGCTTCAGAAAACATAACAGTAGATATTTACAAAGACATAAGAATCGGGTACGGCGAGGAAATAAAATTACTAGATGAGGATAATAAGACAATAACTGACTATGGGCTGGAGCAAGGAACATTAAGCGTTAACTTAGGCACAATACTAGCGGGGGAAACCAAAGACTTCAGGTTAAATTATAAAACGCCAACAGCAACGTACAACCTGCCAAGACCAGCTTATAAACTACGATTTAACAACACCGAGTTCAACGTGCAAGAGGCAGAAGTCACTAGTATAGCTTACGTACCACTAACAGAACTATTATGGGAATACGAGGAAAAAGACTGTAATCTAGTTGATTACGTAGCAAAAGTTAACGAGTACACAGAAAGACTAATTATAGATGTCAACACAATAGAATTCACCTGCGAAGAAATAGATGAAGTGGAAACACTAGTAATTACTTTAGGAGTCCTAGATGTTGGAGAAAGCATTAAAATAAAAATATACAAAAGAGCAGTGATAACCCCAATAACAATACCTGGATTAGAAGAAATGTCAAAAGCAATAATAGACTTCTTCACAAATATTTGGATGTTCTTCTGGCAGTTGATAATAGGCATATTTTAATATTTAAGAAAAACTTATTAATCACGATTTACTTAAAAATAAACAATGAATAAGTTAGGGATTAAAAAAATTAATTTTTTAAAAAACCTTAAAACAGCAATGCTTATTCTTTCCATTCCTGGCTTAGCTTCTATAATTATATTACTCATCATATCACCTTATGTCATGCCATTACTACCATCGAGTTATACATCAGCAGTTCTGAACCATAATGCTGAATTAATGATACCAGATGTTAAGGAATTAACGATTAGCCTAACAGAAATATGTGGTTCTGACATATGTAGGGCCAAACGTATTAGTGAATTCGTTAAGGATAACATTAAATACAGTGCTGAACACAATAAGAATGCTGGTAATGAATTAATCAATTTTGAAGATTCATTAGAGAATGGTGGCGACTGCAAGACATTTTCAGTAATATTCACTGCAATGGCCAGAGCAGTAAACATGACTGCAAGAGTTGTTTCAACAAAAGGCTCAACAAATAGTCATTCACTAGTTTTAGCAGTCATTGGAAATAATAATTACTTAGTAGACGTTCAAAGATCATTATTTCAGGAAACAATCATTAAAGAATACTTAATATAACTGTAAAAAACAACTAAGCAAAACTTATTAATTAATAATTCATTAAGAATAAATAAATGGCTGAGAAAAAAGGACTTGAGGAAACGCTTTCATCAGTGCTTGAAGTATTGCACGATTATAAATTAACGCTTAATAGCTTATATTGTGAGCCGTCTAAAGATAAGGAATTATGTGATAAAGCAATTAAAGAAGTTAAGGAGTTAATTAAATGAATACTAAAACAATTATTTTTACAACAATAGTAACTCTACTATTCTCTATAGTGGTTGGTTCGGAGTATGGAATGATTACTTATAATCAAAGCGAACCAGTCACGATTTATTCATTGCCAATAGCTAATACATCACCGTTTAATTCTTCACCAATTACGGGGGCCACTTGTTTATTTAATTTAACGGCACCTAATGAAACAAGGATAATAACTAATGGAATTATGACACACATTAATGATGGTTATTATAAAAATACTACGACAGCGGGTTTTCCGGATGAAGGAATCTACTTAGGATTTATTTTCTGTAATAAAACAAACCCAGAAGCCAGTTGGGAAACAAGTCAAGGATTCAAGTTTAGTGTGGTTGATAAGTATAGCTATGAAGAAATAATGAGTAATCAAACAGGAAACATTATTAACTTAAATAATACAATAATGGAGAACATAACTACTCAATTCTATAATATTAATACTTCAATCATAGCAAACGCCACAGGAATACCTGAAGCAGTATGGACTTACAGCCCAAGAAACCTAACTTATTACGCCCCGACAGGAATCACGCTAACAACTATTGACTTAACGGCAGGAGGCTATTACAACGTTACTTACAAGCATGGCTGCACTGATAATCGAATATTCGGGGTTAATGAACCAGCAACTTCATCAAAAATATATGGTGGCAGGTGGGCTCAAGTAAGCCTTTACGCAGAGGATAAGCCAGTAAATCTAACAAGGTCATGGATTTGTTACTGGTTACAGAAGAAAGGCACTGGAGCAATAGATCCAGTAAACGTGCACATTAATGACATTAACACCGTCAATATTTCAACCACAGAACTAACTCAAGATGTGTGGGTTAAGAACTGCACTGAAGTAGGAATCGGCAACTTTTCAGGAAACTTTTTCGAAATAATAGTTAATGGCAGTGCTGACTGGAGCGCAGCAAACTACGTTAACATTGGTCAAGACTACTCAATACAAGGGCACTCATCACAAACGGTAGATGCAGGTTCAATATGGACTGACACCAATGAATTCCTAGTATGGCTAATCTTTGAAGGATACTCTAAGCCAATAGCTGAACAATTAAATGAGGAAGTAGTTAATGTCAGGCATCAAGAAGTAGTTTCTGGAAGCCCAGAGGAAGATGCATACCTGCAATTACTATTCAAGGACTTTATAGGCAACACATTAAATATTTCATCACACACACTTGCTTGCGAAATTGAAGAAACAACTCAGAACGGAACACTAATCTCTTACACTGGCAGTCCAACTCCAGAAATTGAAATATACGCAGACGACCAGCACGTAGTAAGAGCTACATGGCTAGGGAACACGACAGGCGGAGCCATCACGGGAAAGCAATACGTCTTCGGCTGCCATGGAGGCATAACCTTCGTTAATGGCTTAACCATTCCTGGACTAGCAGCCCACAGGTTATTAATATTTAAAAGAGGAAAATATATTGCTGAAAATCAATCAAGCATGCAGAATAATTGGACATTACAATTCATTAATGTTAATTCATCAATCATAACTAATACTACGGGAGGATTACTTAATGTAAACAATACAATGCTAGAAAATATTACTCAACAATTCATAAACCTTAACACAAGCATTATGAACAGGTTAACAGGCCTTAACGCCACAGTAATAAGCGTTAAAACCTACCTAGAAAATAAGTATGGTTCATATAATTGGTCATGGCTAGACGAGCAATTAATAAAAATAGACGCTAACTTAACGGCAATAGGAATTAATATTACAGCGGTAAACAGAACATTATATAATCAAACATACGAATTACATGAAGACTTCAAGGCTAAATGGGGAGTCAGGAAAGCCAGTGACATTTACAACCTGTTAAGTGACACTGAGGACATAATTGAAGATATTTACTACGCAATGGATGCTGATGAATTCAGGGAAAGGCGCACAACAGTCTTCGAGCAATTTAATGAAACAAGAGTAGAAGCACAAGAACTTGAAAAAGGATTGCTTAATTCATTAATAACTATAGCGGTATTCGGCTTAGCCATAATGGGATTCATATTCGTGTCAGTAAGGGATCGTGGAAAGAAAAAAGGAAGGGCAAAAGGAAAAGAACCAGAAGAAGGATGGCAATAAAAGAATAATATCCGGGGGAGGAAGGGTAAATTGAAAAGATGGTTAGTAAATAATCAGAGGAACTTAGTAATATCGGTTATAATTGGCATAGTGTTAGCCTGCTTCTTAGGAATAATACTAGAAAACGTGGTAACATTAGACCAGATATACGTTATGCCATTAGTAACTGAACTTAGCAAAGCAATCCTGATGTTAATACTATTAAGAAACTTAACAATTAAGAGAGGATTACTCTTCGGAGCCATAACAGGAATTTCATTCGGGTTATTCAATTACATGCTACGACTATCAACGGGGTGCATAAGCCCAATATTCATCCTTTTACACATAATTAATGGAAGCATTAGTGGAGCATTAGTGGCATTCGTTAAAAAAGGAGAAATAACATTCCCACTAAGACTGGCCGTGTTCATACTATTAATGATGGTGGGGCCAGTAATGGCTAGCACATCACTAAACCAATTATTCATGTTATTGGAGGGAACCAAAGCAACATTATGTGTGGATATAAATTCAACAACTAGAGCAGGAACAGAAATATGGAACTCCGTAGTAGAGTTCTTCTCACTACCCAAATAGTAATCTTAGCTTTGCATATTAAATGCTTCTCAAATCATCTATCTTAACATTCTTGCTTGAGTTTTGGGCTTTCAGCATCGGAGCCCCATCACTAAACTTATAATCTAGTGACCTATTGATAATGTTTAAGCAGGCGTTATAGTCAGCGTTAACTTCCCATCCACACTCCTTGCATTTGAATAATCCTTGACTTTTACGGTTATCCTTATTATTATGTCCACACTTGTTACAAGTTATTGAAGTGTATGCTTCATTAATCTTCACCACTCTTATTCCTTTCCACTTAGCTTTATAAGTTATCATTTGTGTTAGTTTATGGTATGGCATGTTACTGACTATTCTATTCATCCTCTTTCCTTTCTTCTTCGCTGAATTCCTTATCCCTTTCAAGTCTCCAAGAACTATTATTGAATTGCTTGCGACAGAAATATCAATAATCTTCTTAGAGATTTCATGAAGAATAGAGTCCACCTTATTCTTTTCATTGTGCTTTATTTTCTTCATTTCCTTTAGTAGCTTCTTATTGCCGAGTTTCTTTCTTAACCAAGCGTAGTGCCTGCGTATTCCCCTAACATTCCTGCCAAGAAATAGTGGTTGTTCCTGTGCAGTGCCACTGACAGTTGCTATTGTTTTTTCCCCTAAATCTATTGCGAGAATGTTAGAATATGAAATTTCCTGTACTTCTTTTTGAATAGTGATTGAAACATAATAAATATTATTTTTCTTAATAATCTTAATACCCATCGTTTTACAAGTATTTATTAATTCAAGCCCTTTACTTCCAGTCTTTATTGGTAGCCAAATGCCACCACGTTTACCATAAACTCCAATTCTAACCCATAAAGAAGTTAAATAATTATCATTAACTACAACTTTAACTGATTGATTATGAATAATTAATGGTTGTTCATGGTTTGAATTAATACAATTCCTTAACGCACAGCATTTAGTTAGTGAATAAATATTAAATTTGTCCTTAACATAAGAGTATTCACAATATTCATCCATGCCAACTTTATCAGCCTCATTAATGAATTTTGTCAACCTATTGAATTCAGAATATTCATTATCAAGTAATTCCTGCTTATGATTAGTTAAGCCAATTATTTTACCATTAACACACCTAGTCGCAAGCACATTATTTTTCGAAACAAGCGTTACTTATAAACATTATTATTACATTTCATTTAAATGCAAGATCAAACGAACATAAAAATGTTTATAAATGATTAATCCTTTAAAATAAAGTAAGGGTTTTGTAAACCGGAGGAAGGGTTTGGCGTAATGGATGCAGTTAAATTATTATTAGCAGTAACAGTATTAGTCTTATTATCGTTATTTAGTCCTGCAAAGGCTTTAATGGTTCCTCAAGGTTTTGATTATACTTTGTCGCCAGGAGAGTCACGAATAGAAGTTGTAATGTTGGATAACGAGGGCATTTCTGAAGTAAATGTTTCAATTACTAAGCAAGGGGGTATTAATAACTTCGTTTTCCTGTCAAACAATGAGTTTAGTATTCCTTCTTTTAATTCTTATCAACTTTCTTTTTATATAGCCGTGCCTAGTGAGACCACTGAAGGAATATACACTGGAAATCTTACATTCATGTCAATAGATAATGGCACTCAAGGAGTAGTCACGAGGAGCATGACTGTTCTTGTTGAGAAGACGAGATACGTAATAGTTTCTAATACATGGATTAACCTTGGACAAGCCTTCGTTTTTGGAGATTACAAACTCTTTCCAACAGATGTTAGCGGTCATGACTCATGCTTCACCAAAATCACTAAGAACGGTGTTGAAATATTTAATGCACCAATCACTAATAAATATTCAGACATCAATGAGCATTTAAGGGTTATGGTTACGGAATCCTATGGTGGGGGGGCAATAAAGACTTGTCGTTACACAGTATTCGGTGATGAGAGTAGTGCCTTCCAAATAGTTGACTCAGGCGAATCTCAAGGAACAACTGATGGAGATGATGAAGGAGTAACAGCAACAAT
Organism: Candidatus Parvarchaeota archaeon; assembly: GCA_030615175.1. Classification (GTDB taxonomy): domain Archaea; phylum Nanobdellota; class Nanobdellia; order WJKC01; family WJKC01; genus JAFCFT01. The sequence continues at coordinate 7,591 of JAUWZX010000003.1, read as the reverse complement.
AAATCTTTACGGGTCAATAAAACCGGGACTCCCAATTGTATTTGAATTAGTTAATGATAAAGGGGGCTTATTATCAGGAAGGTTAATAATTACTGGGCAGACGAGTGGCACGGAAACATTGCAGGGGGATGGATTATTCAATTACGTGGTTAGGAAGGATGAGCTAGGGCCAATTACAGTAATGGCTTATCATAATAATAAGTCAGTTGCGCATGCCATTTTCACAATAATAGGTGGAGGGCAGACAACTGATCAAGGTGGAAGCCAGGAAGATGATGATATACTCTCAGGTAAGTTAGTTATTAGGAATCTTGAAGAAAGCATTCTACCAGATGAGGATATAGTGATTAAATTAATTGATGATTACACAGGGGATCCAGTATTATCCGCAGACGTATTCATTAATAATCCTTGCGGACCGGATGTTGATGCTTACACTAATTCTGAGGGCAGGGTAATATTTAATCCACCAGAAGATGGGTGGTGCGAGGGAACTTACACTATTGAAGTAAGGCGTGCAGGGTATACTCCTAGCCCAATGACTCAATCATTAACTGTTTCGCTGCCAAGGGTGGGTACCAGGGTGTTATTTTATTATAATAATGAGAGTATTGATAATTCAATAACGTCTTACCCTGTGGATGTTAAAGTAGTTGAAAGAAAGAGCAAGGAGGAGATAGACTTTGATGGTTACGGCATTATGGAAGGCCCTGACGGTAATGAAACAACTATTAAGTTCATTAGTGGGATGGCTTCTTTCACGCCAATGCTTAATGGCACTTATGAGATTGAGATTAGTGACGCAGCATTTGACGCTGAGGAAATGCCTTACTTCGGCTCTGATAATGAGATAGACGTGAAGCAGTACGTGCAAGTGAGTCGTGGACCTAAATTCTGGGATTACCTTCCTTGGATAGCCCTAATGTTTTGTGTTGCATTAGGGTTATTAGGCTTTTACAAGCTAGCAAGTAGAGGAAGCCGTAAAAAAAAACCTTTGAATAGGATTGGTTACCCAAGAGTTGATAGCCTTCCAGGTAGTGGAATAGTGGAGCCAGTAGAGAAAGAAGAGGGGGGTTAAATCGTGCTAGAAGGATTTAAAAGTAAATTAATTGGGTTACTTGGCGGAGTACCAACTTATAAAGAGGAGTTATACAATGTTAGAATGCCTTCAGAGAAAGAACTTAGAGATGTAGTTAAAAAAGAATTAGCAAAAGCATTTCAAGCGCAGCTAGCCCAATTACAAGCAGAGAACATATTACTAAAAAAGAATTTAGAAAGGGGGGATGTGCTTGAAGAAGAGAATAAAAAGTACAAGGAAATACTAATAAAAGCAAAGATTCATGAAAAAGAAAAGAAAAAACAAGATGCACATAAGAAGATAACATTCCTATTAGATAAGGAGAACTTACCTAAAGTATCGCTTAAAAGCCAAGCAACTAATAGGACATTAAGAGCTTACCAATATTTAGCAGGGTTTCAATTACAAGAGTATGATAATGGTGAATTTGAATTCAGGCCAGTACTAACTGATAAGGATAAAAAGGATAGAGTATTACTAACTAAAGGATCGCTTGATTTCAGGCAAATGTTCAATAATGCGCAGCACATACCATCACAATTAAATAACGGCGCATTCAATTCAAACTTTGACTTAACAAGCAAGGGTAAATTAATACTACACTCAGATTACTTCATTAGTGATGAGACAGGCAAAAAAGTTAGATTAGTTCATTTATCAGGCGTTGAAAGGCAGGGATACGTTGAAAAAATTGATAGATTGCACAGTCAATTAAATGGAATGCAATCAATGGTTATGGAAACGAATGGAAGGGAAGAAGAATTAAACAATAAATTAAGAGAGCAGGCAATAAGGATTAATAAATTAGTTAGCAGGACAAGTAATTATAAGAAACTATCATCAATAGCGACTGAAAAAGAAAAGAGTGCGCAGGAGCAATTAGGTACTGTTTTACTATCATCACAAGATGCAATAACTAATCAGCAATTAACAGAGCAATTCCTGCTTAATTTAAAGACAAGATTTGGTGAAGTAATGAGTAAATACGCTAAGTCATTATCAGAGGATAAAAGGGAGCAAATAAGGAATGAATTATTCAATGAAATAATGCGGATTAAATCAACAATAAAGGAATCGCCACAAGGACTTAAAGAACAAGACCATAAAGAAATTGCTAAAAAAGTTGCTGAATTAAATAAAGCAAAAGCGAAAGGAGCTAAGAAATGATTACTAAAAGTGATTGTTATGCATTAAAGAATGAATTGCCCCTAAATTATCATGAATTATGCGATTTAATGATAAGGTACTTAGAATTAAAGGATTACATAACTTACTTCTTGGATAAGGATCGCTTCGACAACGCCATACTTAATAAAGCAGAAGAGGTTATTAACTTGATAATAGTTGAGCATTTAAGCTTAATTAAGTCATACAGTGATCCTAAAGAAATGAAGGAAGGGCAGGAAGAAATTAAAAGATTAATAGGTGGCAGCTTAACAGATAAAAGCGTTGGAGACTTAACTAGGCTTCACGGCAGCATTTCTTCAATAAAGGACACTAATGAATTAAAACAATTCATTTTAATGTTAACACAAAGGCATTCGAACTTCATTATTAGGATATATCAATTACTAAAAAATACTAATAACTCATTGTTAAGGCAGTTTGATAGTAAGTACGCTACTAACGCAAAACAAGTATTGGGCATTTACCCAAGTTATGAAAAAGAGATATTTAGTAAAGAGAAAAAAGAATTAATAGATGTTGGCAAGGGGGATGCAATACCATTAACTGAGACGGAGGTTAAGCAACTTGAGTTTAATAAGTAAGGTTAAGAAATTATTCAGTAGTGAAAAAAAAGAAGAAGTTAAGTACGACGGCTTCTTCGTGGTAGTTGACTGGGATGACACCGCAAAGGAGTACGGACTCAATAATTCATATCATAAAATACTAAGATTCGTTGATAACATGAAAATAGTGCAGCAAGAAGAATATAACCATGCAAGAGTAAAACAATTAAGGGATAGAGGAATATTTGTTGATGACATAACAGAAACCGAATTAATATCAAAGGAATCCTTATTCAAAAGAGAAGCTGATCTAGTGCTGGGCCAATTACAATTAAGACGTTTAGAGACTTTCCCGCCAAATTACTTCACTCCAAGGGGTTCATAATGAATTGCGTAAAATGTGGTATTGAAATGAACCGATATTGTAATGCAAAATATTGTTTTGATTGTGTTGAGGCAAGAAAGAAAGAATATCGCCAAAGACCTGAATTTAAGCAAAGAATGAAAGAATACGGTAAAGAATACCGTCAAAGGAATAAGCAGAGGATTAAACAACAGAGAAATAAGCGTCGTCAACTCCCTGAAGTTAAGGATAGAGAAAGGAAGTATAGACAGAAACCAGAAGTTAAAGCAAGGCGAAAAGAATACATGAAAGAATACCAGCAAACGAATAAGGAAAAACTTAAAGCAAAAGGAAAGGAATACAGGCAAAGACTTGAAGTTAAAGCCAGAAAGAAAGAATACAATAAAAAATATCGTCAAGAGAACGAGGAAAAATTAAAACAACATGATAAAGAGTATTATTATGAGAATAGGGCTGAACGCCTTAGGAAGGCCAATGAGTATGGTCGAAGACCCGAGGTTAAGGTAAGAGCGAATGAAATGTCACGAAAGCGCTATCAAAGGCCTGAAGTAAGGGTGAAAAAGTGGGAATATGAGCAAAAGCCTGAAGTCAAAAAGAGAGTAAATAAACTGAGAAGGGGAAGGTATAACAACGACCCTTCATTTAAATTAATGCTTAATACATATAAAGCCATTAATAAAAGCATAAAACATAAAGTTGATGGTTGCTTTAAGCGAAGTGATTTAATATCTTATTCAATAGAGAAATTAAAAGAGCATTTAGAAAGTCAATTCACTACCGAAATGACTTGGAATAACCATGGGGTGTATTGGCACATAGATCATATCATCCCAGTTAATTATTTTGTAAAGAGATATAAAGAAACAAAGGATATGGTTTACTTAAAGGAAGCATGGAGATTAGATAATTTACAGCCTTTAAGCGCAAAAGATAATATATCAAAAGGTGGTAGGATAACGCCTGAAATTCAAGAAAGAATAAACTTGATGGAACAACGACTAAGTATGGTTGGGGTGGTGGTTTAATGGGACATTATCTATTCATTCTGAAGCACTGTCCAAGATGCGGTCCAATGGAAGAAGCAGTTTTAGACATTAACAGGCAATTAACGGTAAGTCAGAGGATTGAAATAATAGATATTTATGGTGGAGACCCTAGAGTAGAATTGCTAAGAAGAAGGTATGGTGGCCACATAACAATGGCTCCAGTGCTAGTTATTAATTACCCAATCGTTAAGAAAGTTTTTAACTCATACGTTAAGGGATTTGAAAGAGTAATAATTGACTCGGTTCATTCAGTTGAGCATGCTAAAGTATTATTAAAGAAACTAATATATTATCCAAATGAATTAGGATTAAGAAGTTAATAGGAGGTTAAAATAAAGATGTTTGAAAAACAAAAAGAGGGCGAAGGTTTATTCATTCCCCAGTGCAAAGTTACCAAAGACGGGAATGAGTTAAGATGTGAGCCGGTATTAATGAGGGATGGTAAGACTTTCAAAGCTCCAAGGCCAATAATTATGAGAATGGTTGGGGTTGGAGAAGGCAAGCAATTAATACCAATAGATGACGGTGGAGCCCCAGCCCTTGTAATAAAGAAATTAGAAGAGTATTTAGAAAGTAAAAGACTTGATTAATTAGTGGCTGATTATGAAGATAGATGCATCCGACATAAATTTATTAGTAACACTACATAACAGGCAAGGCAAGCACAATAGTGTTAGGGCTATTTCTAAATCACTTATTAGTGATGATAAAAAAGGCAATGATGAAGAACTTGATAGATTAGATAAAAATGTTAGGTATAGGTTAAAAAAATATGTTAAGAATGGATTAGTTAATGAAGAAAATAATGATTTAAACACTAAGACTTACTCAATTAATACTGATAAGGTATGGATGGCTTTAGTGATGACTCCTAAAGAAGGAAGGCAACTAATAGTGGAAATACCAAACGAATAATTTTATTATGGAGAAAACTTCTCCATATTGGAGGAGAATTCTCGACAAAATTATTTAAAGGTAGCAATCATAACCTCAATTGCAAATGATCTTTATTAAATTAAAGGAGGTATCTTAAATGGCACACAAGTCAGCTTATAAGGATGTTCTAGCAGGACAGATCCCAGTGAACCCTAAAGGCGACCAACCACCTTACTTCAGAAGCAAGAAAACTATGCAGACCTCAGCTAAACTAATCAGGCACCAGATATGCGTTGCGGATGCATTAAAAGGTAAGAAACCAGGAACAAGGGCAGCTGTTAGGGAAGCATTTACCAAGGCATCAAAAGATTGCGCTAAGTAATCACTAAGCAGTAAATAAAAAACCTTTTTTATTTTATTCAATTTTAATTATTTAATTAAACTAATGTGAATAATAATGGGCATAGTTGTCAATCCAGTTAAAGCATTTAATTACTGTCATGGTTACCGTAATCCTAAGACTGGAGAATTAATACTATGGAGTGAAGGAGTAGTTGGAACTCTTAGTGACGAGCAAGAAAAGAAGTGTAAAGTAAAGAAAATAATAGGGGAGATCCCTGAAAAATTAGAAGAAAGGTATGCACGCTTTAGCAGCATATCCATGATGTGTTCTAGCAAGGTAGGATTAAAATACCCGAAAGGAGAACGATTAAAACCATTCCTTGAATGCATGAAAAAAGAATTAAAAGAAGGAGACTTCAAATAAAAATAGGAATAATCAGATACATACTTCTGGTAGAAATGTTTTCCTGAATAAGGATTAATTATTTAAGTAGGTCATGATTATTAATTAATATGATTAATTCTCTTAAAACAGAACTTTCTGAATTGATCTGTCCACACATAATTGGCAATAATCTTGCTAAAAAAGCAGTTGGTTTACAATTATTCTCAGAGCCGAGATTAAAGGAGTTTATTCATTTAATGCTTATAGGTGGGGCGCAGTCTGGAAAAACAGATATTGGGCATGAAGCAAGTAAGATCGCATTTAGGGGTTCATATAATGGTACAAGGATTACTCCTGTTGGAATGATTGAGAGGTTACAATACTTTGATGGTAGCACTTGCATGGTGCAAGACGAAATGGATAAAGTAGAGAAATTTAATAAACGTGTTTCTGATATGTTGCTTTCAGCAATGGAATTAGGTCAAGTGAGAGTTGATAAATATGGCACTCATGAAACTTATCCCGCAAGGGTTAATTTTCTCGCTTGTGCTAATCCGAGAGGAGAGAGGTTAAACCCATTTATTAGCGTTTTACATCAAACCAATTTCCCTTTACCATTCCTTACACGTTTTACTTTAGTGGTGCCTTTTCATTCCCTTGACCCTATTTATTATAGTGATGTTGCTCGTGGAGTTAACCGTAGACACACTAGTGATGAGTTACAGAAGATAAAGGATTACATTATTGAACAAAGAGCAAAACACGTTAATATTAGGGTACCAATATCACTCCGTGATAAAATTGGTGAACGTATTAGGTGGTTGAAGGAGGAAGCAGTATCAAGGGATATGATTGGCCCTAGAACAGTTCATTCATTTATTAATTGTGTTAAGGCAAGATGCAGGATGGTTGGTATTGATGTTGCTACAAGGGAAGAATTTGATTATGTTGAAAATATATATGTGGAAGCATTCACTCCAGGAATGATATAAAATTATCAGACGAATTCATGCATAAATTATATTTTATTCCTCCATATTTTACCATTCTCCTCAGCCCTTCTCATGTGTTCTTGTACTATCCTAGTATTAGGATTAAGGAAGGAATTACCAAAAGTGTATTTTAATCTAGAGCGTGAAGCATCAGTTAAGTCATAAATCCAATATTTAGTTTTATCATAATCATGGTGGCGCTTAATTAAACCTCTAACCCGCAATAATTCTAAATATTTGGTTAAAGTGTCCTTTTTAATGAATGTTATCTCATGTAATTTACCGAAAGTTAATGGACCATAATTATTCAAGGCTTCAAGAACATACGATTGAGATTGATAAAATTCAGGCATCAGTATTACTAAGTGAATCCTTGCTTAAAAATTTAACTAAATGATTGCCTATTTTTTTATTAAATCTTTAAAATAGATATCTTATTTATTATCCTGATAAGAAACTAACAGCATACATTTTTGTCCAATAGTTAAAATTGGCTTATTATACTTGTGGTATAACAAGCAACACCCATTATACTTTAAGTATAACGAGCAACACCCATTATACTTAAAGTAATATCCTGTAATAAGGTTTAGCCATACATTTTTATCAAACAAGAATTTTAATAAAGTATACCGAATCACTGGGTACGTAGGCATATCTAAAATTTTTGTGTAGGTATATACACAAAGAAAGCATACGTTTTTGTTACCTAGTAGTTGTAACAAGATGATAGGGGTTCTAAGGTATTGGCGAGGAATAAATAACTATATAAAGAGAG
>JAUWZX010000004.1 GCA_030615175.1 Candidatus Parvarchaeota archaeon | reverse complement strand
GTGAGTTTTCTGCTTGGGTTTTGCTTACTTTTGCTAGTTTTACTATGGCTGGTATTGCTAGTCAGATGGGTCAGGGCGTGATTACTTTTATAATGGTTGTTATTGGAGTGATTTCGGTTATTAAGTTGTTTAGCAAGCTTAATTTATCAAAGGCAAGGCCAGCCACCAAAGAAAGAATTGAAGCGCCTAGAGATGAAGTAAGAGGAGCGTTTGAAGAAGATGGTGGCGGCGGTGACGGCAGCCAAATAACTATTGAAGAACCTGAAGATGTTGATGAATCAATTAAGGAGATTAATGAAGGAATTAAAAAGATTAAGCAGAACAAGGTTTCATTATTTAAAAAGTATAAAGAATTAATAGAAAATTGGGCTGATGAGATTAAGCCGGTGATTGGCAGGGAATTAACAGCATTACTTGACGTGTCAGATGAAAGCATAATCAAGAATTATATTAATTATTTACATAATTTAAGCGGGATTATTCAAAAACACTTATTAGTGTTAAAAAATGATTGTATTCCTCTTTATAATGAATTAAGAAGTAATTTATATGCTGTCAGGAATTTATTAGTGGCGCTTAAGCGGGATAGTGAAGCCAGTGTTGATTATAATAAATTAATTGCCGGTTATGATAAATTACTTGAGGAGAATTCTGATTTTCAGAGAGAATTTAAGACTTTAACAGAGTTATCTGATAAGACTAGTTTTAAATTCATTGTTCCGAAAGGAATTACTGGTGATAAAGAAATCAGGGCTTTCTTTAAAGAATTTAGCATGGAATGTTTTCCTGAATGGGCTAAAGGCAGATTATTTGTTCAGGGCATGAGAGAGTTGCCTGGCTTAATTAGTTTTCACGCCAAGGCTGCGCGCGGCGGAGTGCAGTACGAAAAGGGTTGTGGTTTTGGCATTGAGAATGGATGCTTGTTTAAAATTCAGATGTTAATTCAAAGCAGGATTATAAAATTCCTTGAAGAAAAGAAAGCCAGGGGAGCATCGATTAGGGATATTAAGGGTTATCCTCAATTAGTTGATAAAGTAAATGAATTGCGATTAAGGTGTCTTCATTATTACTTATTTTTAAGGATTAATTTAGAATTAATTGATAACGCGTTTAAATTAGAGGAAGGTTATGAAGGCAACTTAAGAGTTTTATTAAGTCAGGTAAGCGCGTTAATAAGGAAGCATCCGACTTTCAGGAAGGGATGGTTTAAGAGGGTTTATGGAGAGAAGTATGAATTAAAGAAGTTTAAGGGTTATCATAAACTGCTTGAAGTATTTATCTTATCACCTTATGATATTGAAACGGCTAAGACAAGAGCTCAGAATTTGCTTAAAACCAGTTTAATAAAGGGTTGGGAAGATTTAAGGACAAAAATTAATAGTTTAATTAAGAAGAAGGTTTATAAGAAAAAGGAATATGAATTAGGCGGCCGGGAGATTGTCTTAATTTTTAAAGCATTAATGTATCATAAAGGTAAAGGAAATGAAAGTTACCTGCTAAAATACTTAAGAAGCAAGTATCCTAAGGGATTATTATCTGGTTTTAGCATAATTAATTTAATGAGGGAAGTGAAGAAGGTTTTAAGCGGCAGAAATGCTGATAACTTAATTCTATTAAGATGGGTTGACCCAAGCGAGCCAAAGGGTTTGAAGAATATTACTTTAAAAGATGTTAGAGAATTAACGTGCGATAAAATTAACGTTCTTAATAAGAAATTAGACTTAATGATTAAGACGGCTGTAAAAGAAGTGGAGGAAGGAGAAGGAATTTCAATAAACCTTAATGATTACACTTATTTAATGTACAATTTACTTGCTTACTTTATCTTATGCATTATTGTTAAGGAAGCGATTGAGGAATTAATTAAGTGATTTAATCATTTTATCTAAAGGGTCTCTTATTGGCAGTTTGTTTAGGATTTTTAATATTATATCGTTTGGTATTCCATCCGCTTTACTGCCTTTTAAGTGCTCGTCTGCGAATTTTATCACTTTTTCTGACGCCTTCTTCGCTATGAATCCGCCAATGAGATTAGTTAAGTGATTCTTGCCTAAATTAATATGCCTGAAGTGATGCAGGTTATGCTTCCAGCAGGTCTTTAATAACTCCCAGTGCTCCCTGAACATGTTGTTCATAATGAATTCCTTTGCCTTCCCTAGACTCGTTATTGTTATTGGTATAAAGAATAATGTTGCAATGGCTGACTTGTAAGGCTTCAAGTCCTTAATTAATCTTATTGTTTCATGAACATCTTCTTTTTTCTCGCCAGGCATGCCTAGTATCACTGTCGGGCACATAATCCAGTTTAGTGAATTGCATGTCTTGAATGCTTTCTTAACTATGCTTGACCATTCCTCGCCTTTGAATGGCAGTAATTTGCCAGGCATTAACTTCTTCAACAGCCTCGTGCTCCCAGTCTCTATTCCTGGCTGGCAGAATCCTGATTTCTGCCCGTGCCTGCGCATAAGCTTTGTAAGCTTCTTCATTAATTCAGGACTGCTTGCAATGCTTGCCAGGTTAGCGTGTATTGTCCTAATCCTTTGAGCGCCCGCGTTATATAATGACTTGAATAAGTTATATACTGAGTCCTCGTCAGGCCTGAAGTTCCTGCCGCACTTGTATGACAGGAAGTCCTCTGACTGTATTGTAAGATTTTTCCTTCCTGATTCAATGTTTATTCTAGCGTCATTAAGTATTTTATCCATGCTTAATGGTCTTATCCTGCCTGACAGTGTTGTTGAGCAGAACTTGCATCCCCTGCCGCACCCTCTTGCAGTTTCTATCATGCCAGCGATTACTGGTTTTTTAATTCCTGGTATCTCACTTGCCTTGAGCAATTCTCCTTTAATGATTTTCTTAACTTTGCTGCCTTTAATTATTCTCTTTGCTATTCCTGGAAAAGTTTTTTCTGCCTCGCCCATGAATATGTGGTCTATATTTAGTTCTTTCTTATTTAGTAACTGCCATGAACCGCACCCTGCGCCAATTATCTTGAAATCATATTTTTTCTTTAATTTATTTATTATACTTATTAATTTAAGGAATTCATAGGAAGTCATTGACATTGTTTTCTCATCTGAGAAGAACCTCATTGCCCTGCTGCCAGGACCGTAACCCATCGGGTCTATGGCGCTTACTCCTACAATTCTTGTTTCCTTTGTTATTACTTTTGGAATATTATAAGCATCAGTGACTACTGTGCTTACTCCCTCATCTATTAGTGAGGATTCAACTTTTCTTAGTGATAGTGTTGCATGAGTTACTTCACCGCTCGGGAGGCAGCCTACTCTTGGAATTAATTTCCACCAGTAGAGCCATGAAGGAACTAAACCGTACTGCGCGCAGCTTAGGAAGCCGTAGAATGGGTTGTCATTATATTCACTTAGCACAGTCCTGTCCGCGGTAAGTACTACTTCAGCCATAGTATAAATCTTAAAAAATATTATCCTTATATAATTATCTTATTAGGTTAAAAGAAAAGTTATAAAAGATTGTTCTTCCTTTCACCTTTCCTTATCTGTTCTTCAATGTGTTCTGGGAAGAATTTAAAGAATTCTTCTTCATTCCTGAAAACATTATGCGCTAATTCCATGAAAGGACTCTTATTATCCCTGTGGAAAACCACGTACACGTATTTTCCTGTTTCGAATGCTCTGGTGCACTCGTCTGTAACTCCTTTTGAAACTTCAGTTCCTTGAGGATAGTATGCAATGATGTGTGTTGCTTTTGGTATGTACCAATTCAAGTCTCTGTGCACTGTATGACGGTCTACTGTTCTTTTTGCTTTTTTAAATAAAAAGTTTTTTCCATCAACATTTTCCATTATTAACTCATTAGGTTCTATGTCAATATGCCTCGGGTCTATTATTGGTGTTGGCAGGTAATTAATATCCTCGCCCAGGTTAAGCAATTTTTTCTTAAAATTAGTTACCATATCATTAGCTTCACTGTCAGCATCCGTCATCGGCATGCTGAAGTATATTAAGAATTTACTTTCCAGAAGACTGTCTATTATTGAAAAGTTTTGTCTGCTTGGGAGCACGTAAAATGGTTTCCCATACTTTGAAGCCCACCCGGCTGTTGTATCAACCTCATTATTCTGCCATAAAAGGAGGTCTCTGAAGTCATGGTCCTGTGATAAGCCTGCTTTGTGCTTTTTTTGATTTTCCCTGATTACTGATGGCTTGTCTATTATTGTTAAAAATAAGTCTACTGGAATCTTATTCAAGTGCTTCCAGTCAAACGCGTTGTAGTAAATGTCATTCCAGAAGAACTTTGCATGCGTATCTATTATTATCCTCTCATACTTATTCTGGTGATTATTTATTTCGTCAGAGATTATGTCAAAGGCTTTATCCCTAAGGTGTTTCAGTTTGTTAGGGTTAAGGTTTAAGAGGTTTTCTTTAGGTATGTTAGGAGTTTCAGGATCATTCTGTGCAAGTTCAAGTATCATGTCTCCAGTATTATATATCTTTACTTTCTTTCTTAATTTCTTATATGAGGCGCAGAACTTCCTGCTGCCGCTTCCCGATATGCCTGTGGCGATAATTATTTTTGTATTGCTCTTTTTCATAAAATCCCCCATATATTATTAAATGATTAAGTATATTAATTTTTTGAAGCTTAATTATTGATTATGAATGGACGGTTAATCCTTGTTGTGGGTAATAGTTGTTCTGGCAAGGATTCAATTATTAGCGGGGTTAAGGATTTATTGCCAGGCGTCATGGTTGCTAAGCGCTTCATTACCCGCGCGCCCAGCTCTTTTGAGAGCAATCATTTCGTGTCATTTGAAGATTTTGATTCATTGCTTAAGCAGGGCGAGTTCTTCCTTAACTGGTCCAGTTACGGCTTGAATTATGGTGTTAGTAATGAAGTTCTTTCCTTGCTGCGTAATGGAAAGAATGTTCTCGTGAATGTTAGCCGCAACATTATTCCATTAGCCAGGGAGTTATACCATAATACTTTGGTTGTTTTCATTAAGGCTCCTACGAGCGTTATTATTAAGCGCATTAAGTCCCGTGCAAGGGAGGATGATTATACTGTTAAAGCGCGGATTAACCGCGCCCTGAGTAGTCAGGATTGTGATTATGCTGATTTCATTATTGATAACTCAGGCGAGTTAAGCATGGCAGTTAATCAGTTATATGACATATTAAAGAAGTTATAGAAATACTTATAAGAGAAAATTACCAGTAAAGTAAATTATTATGGTGATTAAAAGTAATGTTTCAGCAGGGAATTGTGATGCGTTTTTAAAATACTTTAATAATAATGTTGAGGAATTGGCTTTTGAGATGAAGAAGTTTCTGGGCACAGAAGAAGTGTATTTTAATCCTAAAGAGAGTGATGATGTTATGGAAAAGAATTCCATAACAACAAACCTATGTAATAATTTACTTCCCGGCTTAAACGAACTTCTTTCTAAGTATGACATTAAATTTTTATTAGAGGATTATCAACCATTCATAGAGGAATATGATTTTGAGTTTAAAAAGATTAAAAAATCATTTAAAGGATTGAATAATGAAAAAGTGCCTTTTGAAGTCTGCGGTTTCAGTAAAGTATACAGGAATGATGATTATAAAGAGGGGTTTAAATATAATAATGTAATCTTAATGCCTGAAGCAGTATTTTATGTCAGGGTTGGGGAACGGGTATTCCTTGATGACAGGTTAAAAAGAAGGATTCCAGCAAGTATTGAAAGAGGAATAAATAATAATCTAATTTACTTGTCACATTTTGATAGTTCATTAGGTAATTATAGTCTTTTAGAGTATTCTGCTTTAGCAGTGCATGCTTTGAGTTATATTGATTTTAAGGACAAGTATGTTTTAGACCTTGGCTCAGCTGACGGAGTGCTGAGTTTAGTTGCTAGTAGGAATGGGGCGGATAAAATAATTTGCGTGGACATTGAATCTGAAGCAGCAGGCAGGTTAGAGAAGAACTTGTCTGTTAATAATATGAATCCTTCAGATTTTCATTTTTTAAACATGGATATCAGGAGAAGAGAGTTATTGGACCTTCTTCCAGCAGATAAGATAGAAATAGTGCTTGCTGATTTAGGACCGGAATATGATGGCACTGACCTTGCTGCAGTAATACTTACGGATTACCTGCCTAACGCAAAAGTGTTTGTTGGAGGAGGATACTCTTTTAGGTTTATTAAAGGAAATAATTTGAATTATAATTATCCTGAAATCATTGAATTACTTGAGAAAAGAGGTTTTAATAATCATAAGAAGATTATAGAAGAAATAACAAGAGCAGATTATGAATCCTTTAAAGAATATCTGGCTTTAATAAAAGAAACAGAGTCTGGATGCAATCACTCTGAAGAACCGCCTCAAAGAATGGCTTTCATTTCAGAGAAGTTATAAGGTCATTACAGTAACTACTTTTCCTATTAATTCTTCAGGGCATATTATTGTAGTGTATAATCCTTCAGGTGAAGTGCCATGAATCCATTCGTGTTCATTATAGTAATTCCTGCTTTTTTCAGGGATTATTTTTCTTCTACTGGCTTTTTGTTTAAAACTCTTAATTATTTTTCCCTCAAGATTAGTATTCATGATTAACTATTTCTGATTATTAGTATTCATGATTAACACTTTTTGATTATAATTAATGCTTAACACTTTTTTATTATAATTGTCAGGAATAATTATTCCAGGATATAATCCTTTTTTATTCACTAATTTATCTTTACTGAATATTCTGGTAATAATGTATTTCTCGCTGACGCGTCTTTTGAATGAATCAGGAGCGTATGGAATCTTCTTTATTGTAATCTCAAAGACTTCCATAGAAAGCATTACTTTGTTGATAAATATAAATAATTCTAAAAATAAAGCCAGGGGCGAGATTCGAACTCGCGTAAACCCGCTCTGCAGGCGAGCGCATAACCACTTTGCTACCCTGGCAATTATTAATTAATTGTTTTTAAGGATTTATAATCTTATACCTTGAACCCTTAGGAGAATCCTCAATAATGACTCCTAATTTTTTAAGGCTTAAGCGAATCCTGTCACTAATCTTATAATCCTTTCTCTTCCGCGCCTCATCCCTCATTCTGATTAATAACTTGATTAAATCATCAGTTAATTCAACTGCCTCTTCTTTGCGCGTTAAATCAACTCCAAGCACGCCCATTAACTTAATAATTAAATCCTTTGAAGCGTTAAGTGATTTATTGCTTGCCTTATTAATGGATTTATTAACTTTTTTAATGAATGCGTAAATAACTGCCAGGGCTTTAGGAGTGTTAAAGTCATCATCCATTGCTTCAATGAATGCCTTCCTTGCTGCTTTAACAATCTTTAATAATTCATTATTCCTGCCTGGTGAAGCATTATTAATATGTTCAATAGTGTTTCGAACGCGCTCTAAGTTATTCTTGGCAGTTGTTAATAAACCATTATTATAATCAATCTGGCTCCTGTAATGACCGCTGGCCAGTGCTAACCGTACGACCATGGCACCCCACTTATTAATAGCGTCGCGTGCAGTGATGAAGTTGCCTTTAGACTTGCTCATCTTCTCCCCGTTAATAGTAATGAAAGCATTGTGAAGCCAGTATTTAGAGTAAGTCTTGCCAGTAACTGCCTCTGACTGTGCAATCTCATTAGTGTGATGTACTGGTATATGGTCAATTCCTCCGCCATGAACGTCAATAGTGTCACCTAAGTACTTCATAGCCATGACTGAGCACTCGAGATGCCATCCAGGGTAGCCAATACTCCAGGGGCTTGACCACTTCATTATGTGCTTTGAAGGCGCTTTAAGCCATAAAGCAAAATCTCTTGGATGATTCTTATTAGGGTCAATCTCTACCCGCGCTCCTGCCTTCAAATCCTTTAATGATAAGCGAGCTAGCTTGCCGTAATCTTTGAACTTGCTGGTGTTAAAGTAAACATTGCCGCTTACTTCATAAGCATAACCTTTACTTAATAATTTCTTAATTAATTCCTGCATTTCAATAATGTGCTGTGTTGCTCTGGGACTAATGTTCGGGCGGGCAATGTTTAATTCATCAATGTCAAGCCAGTACTCTCTTATCTGCTGGTCAACGAGTTCCATTGGCTCAATCCTTTTCAGACGAGCTCTTTTCTCAATCTTATCCTCTCCCTCGTCACCATCATCAGTTAAGTGGCCGACGTCAGTGAAGTTCTGAACGTGGAAAACATCATAATCCTTAAACCGCAGGTAACGGACAATAATATCCCATATACCGTACGTTTTTGCATTACCAACATGTAATTCATCATAAACAGTCTGACCGCAAGTATAAATTTTCACTTCTTTAGGCTTTAAAGTCTTGAACACTTCTTTCTTCCGCGTCATCGTATTATAAATTTTTAATACCATAATTAATCACCTTTAAATAAGTCAGTACTTAAATATTTAAACCCTCCATCACAAACTTTTTAGAAAAAAGTTTGATCAAAAACAAACTTTTAAAAGAAAAGTTTGATCAAAAAAGTCTTTACCGAAATCTTTAAAAACCCTTCTCCCATTATCCTCGTATTAACACGGAGTTTAGAAGGTGAAGGAATTTATGGAAGGCGAGAGACCAAGTTTTATAACCATAAAAAGTTTTACAGTTGATTACGGAACACGCAATTTCATAGAAGTTGCACTAAAGAGTACTGGAGATGGAGTTCACTTCATCAGTGTCAGCAAAGGATACACTGATAGGGGTGGAAGCAAGAGGTATAAGAGGTCTTTAGGATTCCAAGTTGATGACAACGTAATTGACTTCTTAATAGAGAAGTTAGCTGAGATTAAGAAAGAAGCAGCTAAGATTCCAAAAGTGGAAGCACCTCCGGCAGCACCAGCAGAAGAGGCTGCTCCTGCAGAAGAGGAAGTTGAACCAGAAGGGAAGGCTAAGAAGTAATCTCAGTGTAAAAGAAAGATTTTTTTATTTTTTTTTTATTTTATTCCCATCTTCTTTGTTGGAACTTTCTCATGAAGCATGAACTTAATTGATTCATCTGCAGTAATGCCTCTCTCATCAGCCAGGGTCAGGATTAAGGCATGCCCGATTGCTAAGTGAGCTGCCTGTATCTTTGATGAGGAAGGACCTTCTGGCTTGGCATTACTCTTTATTATGTAGTCAGCTGACTTGCCTAAAGGTGTGTCAGGATTTTCAGTGATGGCAATAGTAACTGCTCCTTTATGCCTGGCTTTCCTTAATGCATCATAAACAAACCCGGTTCCACCGCTCGCTGACACTCCAATCATGACGTCGCCTTCATTAATGATTAATGTAATATACCTTGACAGGCCTGCTTCCTCCTCACCAATCCCTTTTGCAAAGGAGACTGGCTGCATTTCAGTTAAGTTATTAGTGAAGACCATTATTGGCAGACCTGTTTCAATTCCCTGCCCTGCCATTTCCATGGCAACCAAGGCGGAAGCGCCTGCGCCAGTGACAATGATTTTATTTCCATTATCAACCCTTTCTTTTAAAATTTTAACAGCTTCTTTTATGCTGGGGACAGCGAGTTCCAAGGTTGATAGTATTCCATTAGCATCCTCTTTTAAAACCCTTGAAACCCTGTCCTCTATTGTTTTGCATCCTGAGAAGTCAATGCTTACCATTAATGGCTTGTTCACGTCAATGACTTGCCCTACCGTGTCAATTAATGTGTAATCATTGTATTCATGTTTCGTGAATTCCAGTGTGGTGCCTGGTAAGTCGCTAATCTTTAAGTCCATGCCTGTCAGATTGCTAATCAGGCTTGTCTTGCCGCTGTTAAACACTCCGAGCACAATGATTTTACTGCCTGGCTTGAACTTTTCCTTAATCTCATTCCTTACCTGCTCTAACCCGCTGTTCGTCATCATTGAAGTTAGGATAAGGTCTGGGCTGATTCCTTTCCTAACTTCATTGATTATTGGGTTGCCATTAATTAAGTCTAACTTATTGCCAATAACTAAGTATGGGAGGTCGGATTCCGTTACGGCTTCTAAGAAGACTTTCATCGTGTTTATCTGCGGGTCAAATAAGTTAACTATTAGGATGGCAGCGTCTGGCTTTATTTGTTCAAAAGGAGTTGACACTTTTTTAAGAACCCTGTTCATCTTAATGATTATAGCAATCCATTATTAAAAATGATTTTTGAAAAAACAGCAAAACCATTATGAATAATTTTATAATAGTCTTTAAAAGTAAGGTAAAAAACCTGTAAAAATTTTTTAATAATAGTTAGAAAACGTCTGCGTTATCCTTTATTTATTATCATTCTCAGACAGGGTTTTGCGCTCTTCAAATAGTATTGCGCATAGGATTGCGTAATTAGCCAGGTCAATACACGTATCAATGAATGATTCATTCGTTACTTTGAACTCGCCTTTTTTTGCAAAGTTAACTAATCGGCATAACTTGTCGCCTAGTCTTACTATCACGCTCTGCCATCCGGGAACCCAGCCCATTACCTCGGTTAATTTAAGATTGCTTAACGGGTCGTCACTCTTAGCGTAGTCATGATTCTTGGCTGAGTGAATGCTGGCCATCCTATTAAGGTATTCGTAAAACCTTGGGTGTCCATGAAGTTTCTCTATTATATTGTCTTCTTCATTCATTTATTCAGTCCTCAAGTAATCTTTCAAGTTTTGCCTTATTTTCAGGCTTATTCATTACTATTGAGAAGTCAACGCACTCCCCTAAACCCTTGCCTTTGTGAGTTATGTAGTATTCTCCTTTTTCATCAGTCTTGATTTCATTAATATTAAAACTGCATTCAGGCATTTTTATGTCTGGATTATATACTAATTCGTGCACGTCTTTAAGGCATTTTATTCCTTTATCACCCATGTAATCGCAGAACTCGCGTTTTTTCTTCCATTCTTCAAGTAATTTCTTAAGTTTCTCTTTGTTCTCCTGTTCATTCATTACTATTGAGAAGTCAATGCATTCCCCTACTGGCCTGCCTTTGTGAGTTATGTAATATCCTCCTTTCTCATCAATTCTTATATCGCGCATCTTAAATGAGCATTTGGTTGGTTCTATGCCTGTTTCCCTGTAAGTTATATATTCATACGGGTGAGCCAGGCAGCCCCTTTCATCATCATCCTCATCAATGTAATCACAGAATTTGTATTCCTCTGGCATGTGTGAGATTAATATGAGACTTCCTTTTAAGGATTTCTTTAGTATAGAAATATGTTGTGAAGAAGTTAAAAACTTAAAAAAGATGAGAGGATTTTGTTTTAAGTATATGGAGGGGGGATGATAATTGACTCTTGATACTAAATTAAGAGATGAGTTTGAAAAGTATGATTATGAGAATCTTCCTGAAAGTGAATTATATCCTGATTACAGGAAGCTTATAACGAAGAATGAAATCCCTAAAGTCATGTTCTTAAACACTCCTAGATTCGGGCTTGAATACTTTCCAAGAGAGGAGTTTCATGGGTTACTCGAGTATTGTAATTTAAGGGATGTTGATGCTGTATTCATAACAGGCGACTTATTTCACATGGATTTAAGGAAGCACAGCAAGCTTAAAATACTGAGAGCGCAGACTCAGGAGTATTATGTTAAAGACAAGGACATATACCTGCCTGAAATACTTGAAGATGAGGGATGGAGTAAAAAGTATATACTGACAAGGGAGATATTGGAATCATTAAAATCTGAATTAGTTAGTTTATTCAAATTAAATAAGAAGTATAAGATTCCGATTTACCTCGTGCTAGGATTCTCTGAGTATGATACCCTATTATCATTGACGAATGATGAGATTAGGAAGGAAGTGAGGAGAGACAGGAATAAGGTTGAAAACACTATTAGAAAGCTTAAAAATAAAAATAAGAAGATAAGTAAAGACGGGAGGATGAAGGATCGTACAAAGAATTTGATGATGAGGAGGAATCAGAGGCAGATAGATGAACTTAATGTGTTTAAGAAGAGAGTTATTATGAGTAATTTTAATAGAATAAAAATATTATATGCTGAGAAGAAAGAAGAACTTAAAGATATTTTAGAGTCAATACCTAATCTTCATTTGCTGGATGGCGTTGGAAGATTTGATGTAAATAATACTTCTGTTGAATTCAGGTATAACGTTACTCAAGGAACTGATGTTCCAAGCAGGAATGCTGCAGTGGAATTAGAGAATTACTTGAAAGGTAAGATGATTGAAGGAGAGCTTGTGCCAAGGTATTTTGCATCAGGCGGATTGAACGGTTTTATGAGTCAGAGAACGTTAAGGGATGTGTCTCATGATTCAACGTATAAGGTGGATGAGATTGTTATACCAAGTATTAGTGTTGAAAGATATATCTTCTCAAACGTGATGCCTCCATTTGTTAAGAAAAAGGAGGAGTTAATGGATTTGCCAAGACGCCCGAATGATTCTGTGCTTAAAATGTTTAAAAAATTTAAAGTAACTTCAGGAGCTGTTCTTGCAAGCTTTGTTCACGAGACGCAGACTATTAATCAATTCATATATCTTGAAAAATTTCGTGAAATATATGACAGAAAATTTAAGGATAAATGGTCAAAAAGCAAGTTGGAAGAACTTGTTAATTCACCTTTAATGTTGATTTTGCATAAAGGAGACATGCATGAGACGAGCCAGCATACTAAGAAAGTGTTTTTCATTGATGAAGAGCATGAGCAATTGGCTGAGAACTTTAATAGGATTGGATTTAGAGAGTTTAGGTACAGGTTCATTAACGCTAATGACTTGTATAACATGGTCAAGCACTTAATTCCTAACTTAGTCTGTGAAGTTGACTGCGGGGAGTTATTGCAGGCAGCTAATTACCCGATTCATCATGAAGAGCATGACTATTATAAGGAGGGATTCCAGTTTGATAAAATGATGCTTAACCTTGAAGATGGCGGGGACTTTGAAAGGTATTATGAAGGAGAGTTAGGTCAGCACTTTAAAGAGCATCCTCCAAGTGAAATTGAATTGCTTCGCTTGAACATGGATTGCCAGAATATGCCTTTGATTGAGAATCAGATGAAGCAATGGGTTCATAAGGAAGTCATAATGTGGAGTGATGATTATAGGAGGATGATGGCTTTTGGTGAAAAAATAGGGTATTATGGTCCTATTAAAGTGAATGTTGGTGGAGGGCATGAATTCCAGACTGTTAAGGGTACCGGGCTGAAAATTCCTGAAAGTCTTTCAAGAGAGACAAGGCTTTTTCTAGGACTTGACATGGATGATAATTACAGGATTAGGGTTGGAGCAAAGGGGCAGGGAACTGGTGTTACGTATTATCATTTCGGGATTAAAGACCGTTATGATTATAATTGTCTGGCAATGCATAAAAGTCATAATTCATCTAATGATGAGGAGCGTTTAATGATAAGTGCTATGGAGAAGGCAAGGTTAAAGTATGATGTTATTTTGAACGGGCACACTCACAAGCCGAAATACATTATTTATAACGGGGCATTACAAGTGCAGAATGGTTCAACGCAGGGTGATAATGAGTATAAGTACATGAAAACCCTTCCAAGTTCAGTTACTTCTTTTTACTTGGTTGGATTGCCTGTTGACGGTTTTAAGAAGGGAGAGGTAACGATGATACCTTTAACCTTGGAATTCGTTATTGAGGCGGATAAGAATCCTGAATTAGTTGAAAAATTTCTCAGCACGCTGAATATTTATGGCGTTGAGTCTGGCGCAAAGTAAGTATGATTATAAAGGTCTATATGTATAAGAAACTGTTATCATTCTTTTTATATTCATCCTTTAAGTCAGCAAGGTAGACAGGTCCTTCTTCAGCATTAATTTTCCAGGTATTATATCTTTCAGGATGCGTGGTCAGGAGGTAAAGCGTTTCATAAGTGTCTTCTAGAAATTTGCAGGCGTCAATGGTGACTTTAATGTTTTCAATAACTCCTTTTTTAACGAAATCATTTTTAGTTAGCTGCGCTAAGTCACTGATTTCCAGTTTAAGAAGTAAATTGCATAGAGCTACTCTCGTCATGTGCTGTCTTTCCTTGACTGCTTCTGAGAATTTCTCTAAGACTTCCTCTGCAGGGACTGATTTCCCTTCCTTTTTAGCTTTCTTTAATAATTTTTTAAAATAATCTTCTCCTGTCATACCCGTTTTCCAGTTAGTATTAGTTTTAATATATTTGCTTTTCTATCAGATTACCGGAAAACAGGACACAGGGTATCCAAATCTTTTTTAAGTACTCCTTTTTAAGTTCTTAATCATGGCTGAAAAGGACAAGGAAGAAGTAATTGATAGTCCGAAAGTAATTGATAGTCCTGAAGTAGTTGATATTGAGACCTTGCCTGGTGTTGGCCCGAAGACTGCTGAAAAACTTGAAGAGGCAGGATTCATTGACTTAATGGCTTTAGCTACTGCTCCTGTCAGGGAAGTTGCTGACGCTGCTGACCTTGGCGAGGCAACTGCTCGTAAAATAGTTAATGAAGCGCGCTCGCGTCTTAATATGAATTTCTTAACAGGCATTGAGTTAATGGAGAAGAATGATTCTATGACTTACGTAACTACTGGCAGCAATGAGTTTGACAAGTTATTAGGCGGTAAAGGCATTGAAAGTCAGAGCATTACAGAAGTATTCGGTAAGTTTGGTTCAGGAAAGTCGCAATTAGCATTCCAGTTATGCGTTACTGTCCAGTTACCTGAGAAGGATGGCGGTCTTGATGGTGACGCAATACTTATTGATTCTGAGAATACTTTCCGCACCAGGCGAATTGATGAATTAGCGCGCCACAGAGGTCTTGACCCTAAGAAAGTATTATCCCGCATTCATGTTGCCCGCGCGTTCTCAACAGACCATCAAATGCTGTTGGCTGAGAAAATTCCTGATTTAATAGAAAAGAAAGGCAGGCCTATTAAAATAATTATTATTGATTCACTTACAGGCCTTTTCCGCGCTGAGTATATTGGCAGGGGCACTCTGGCTGACCGACAGCAGAAACTGAACAAGCACTTGCACTTGCTTCAACGGCTTGCTGACCGTTATAATATTGCAGTTTTCGTGACTAATCAAGCCATTTCGCGTCCTGATGTTTTCTTCGGAGACCCAACCACTGCTGTCGGTGGGAACATACTTGCGCACGCCTCGACGTACAGACTGTACTTGCGCAAGTCCCGTGGCGATAAGAGGATAGCGCGCTTAATAGATAGTCCATGCCTTCCTGACGGTGAATGCATTTTCAGGGTCACTGAGAAGGGAATTGAGGATTAAATTCTTTTTTTCCATTCAATTATTTGCCCTCCTTTCAAGTGCTTGTCAAGCATTTCCAGTTCTTCGTAAATCCCGTCAATTAATTCATAATTTCTTGCTTCATCTAATGTCACCCAGGCGTAATCTATTGACTCATCATTTAATTTTACTGCACCATTATAGTGTTCTGCGAATAAGCTGACAACTACTGTTGGTATTCCGTCAGGTCTTATGAAAACAAGGCTTGTTAAGTATTTAATGTTCTTAATGTCCAGACTCGTTTCCTCCTTAACCTCTCTTTTCAGTAATTCTTCAAATATGTTATACCAGTGGGAGTTAGTGTCTTTCTGCCTGCCTTCATAATCTTTTAATTCTAATTTGCCTCCAGGGACAGTCCATAAGTTCGGGAATGCTTTTTCTGTTGGCGCTCTTTTAGTGATTAAGAATTTCCCGTCCTTTATGATTATGCCTGTAACAACAACGTAATGCGCTTTGTTAATATTCATTTTAATTTTGTAATTTATTATGAAAAAGTATTTAAGTTATTCCTCGAATTAATTTGAGTAATAATGAATCACTCGGGGAGTCTTGTTAAGGAGGAGAGGGAACAGATATTTAAATTGTTTCTGAACGAGACCAGGTTGAGGTTTAGTGAAATAGAGAAGGGGGTTGGAATACGTTCTAACATGATTGCTTATCATTTAGGAATACTAGTGGAGCATGGTTTAATAGAGAAGAAAGGTGATTATTATCAGTTAACTAAGAATGCTGAGAAGTACATGCCGGTGTTCCCTTACATAACTGGGAGCATGGTTGGCGTCCTGCCAGTCGTGCTTGCAGCCATTATTAATGATGATAAGATTCTTTTAATTAAGAGGAATAAGAGGCCGTATAAGGGTTACTGGGGCATGATTGGGGGCAAGATGGGTTTAGAGGAGAGTTTTAAGGATGCTGCATTAAGGCTGGTCAGGACTAAGACTTCGTTGAATGTGAATTACTCTTCATTGAATGCTGTGCTGCATGAGAGGGTTATGGATGGCGGCATGATTAAGCATGGTTTTATTTTATTCTTCACTAAAGTCATGATGCCAGAACAATGCCCTGCGCGTTTTAAGGAGTCTGGTCATGGAAGACTTAAATGGTTCAGCATTAAAGGGTTAGGTAAAGAGAAGGTGATTCCTTCAGATTTATGGTTAATAAGGAATAAATTATCATGCACTGCGGGCGTTAAGGAGGCTTTAATGGAGGAGGAGGAAGGGGAGTTGAAGTCCTTAAGATTTCTGGATGATTAATCATGATATTAGTAGTAAATTATTTGATGATTAATTATAGTATTGGCAGGTATTTTTTAATTTCATAATCAGTTACTTGAGTGCTGTATTCTTTCCAGATGGTTTCATTGGCTTCTATTATCTTGTTTGTTATGAATTTGCCTAGAACGCTTTGCACTGTTTCATCTTTTTTCAGTTCCATGGTTGCTTCATGAATTGTTTTTGGCAGCGTGTTAATGTAGTGCTCGGCTAGTTTTGCTTTATTGAAGTCATAAACATTTTCTTCGATTGGTTTTGATGGTTTAAGATTGTTTTTAATGCCGTTAATCCCTGCTTTGAGCATGACTGCCATGGCTAAGTATGGATTGCATGAGGGGTCAGGGCTTCTTAATTCAAGCCTGGTGCTTTTATCATTCTTGCTTAATGGGATTCTAATGAGCGCTGACCTGTTCATCCTAGCCCAGCAGATATAGACTGGTGCTTCGAAGCCTGAGACTAATCGTTTATAAGAATTAATTATTGGGTTAGTAATGCAGGTTATGGCTTTAATGTGTTTTAACTGCCCTGCAAGGAAGCTGTATGCTGTTCTGCTTAACCTGTATTTGTCATCTTCTTTGTGGAATGCGTTAACTCCTTTACTCCACAGGCTTTGATGAATGTGCATTCCTGAACCAGGGATGCCGTAAACGGGTTTTGGCATGAAAGAAGCGTATAATCCTTCATCAGAGCAAATCCTTTTAATAAGGTATTTTGACAGCATGATGCTGTCAGCCATGTTAATGGCTTGCCCGTACTTTATGTCAATTTCATGCTGGCCTGGACCGCATTCATGATGGCTCATTTCAACAGGCACTCTTATCCTTCTTTCAAGAGCATTAATTATTCTTTTCCTAATACTCGCGCTATTGTCTAGTGGTGCCAGGTCAAAGTAGTCTCCTGCGTCTAATGGCTTGACGCGTCCTTCATCAAGGTCTGTTTTCTTGAATAAGTAGAATTCAAGTTCTGGTCCTGTCCTGTACTCTAAGCCCATGCTTTCAGCTTCAGCCAGGACTTTTTTTAGAATGAATCTGGGGTCTCCTTCAAATGGCTGGTTGTTAGGGGTTACTATGTCGCAGAAAATGCCTGCTGTGCGCGTTAATTGCTGTTCTTTATAACTTAGGATTCTGAAGGTTTTAATGTCTGGTTTTAACAGCATGTCGCTTTCATGAACCCTTGTCCATCCCTGAACTGATGAGCCGTCAAAACCAATTCCTTCATTTAAGGCTTTTTGCAGGCGTTCTATAGGTATTTCGCAGCTTTTTAATTTGCCGAATATGTCGGTGAATAGTAATCGCACGAACTTGATGTTATTATCAGCTATTGTTTTCTTAATTGATTCAATCATTGAGTTATAAATCATGGATGATTAGTTTAATAATCTTTTCGAAAAAATGCTGTGTTAAGTAAGTTTTTTAAGTTATTATCATCTTCTAAGCATTCATGGCTGGGAAGGATGTTGAAACATTTAATATTAATAAGAGGAAGGATTTTTCAAAGTGGTATAATACTATTGTCAGGGTTGCTGAATTAGTTGATGACCGTTATAATCTTAAGGGGTTTTACGTTTTCAGGCCGTGGTCAGTTATAACGATGGAGTTAATGTATGATATTTATGAGAGGGAGCTGCAGTTAACTGGTCATAAACCTTGTTATTTTCCTTTATTAATTCCTGAGTCAAGTTATAGGAAGGAGGCGGAGCACGTTATTGGATTCATGCCTGAATTAATTTTTGTTACAGAGGTTGGTAAGCGCAAGAAACTTGGGCAGAGGTATGCGCTCAGGTCAACTTCAGAGACTGCTTTTTATCAGATGTATGAGTTATGGGTTAGGAGTTGGAAGGATTTGCCGTTAAAGTTGTATCAGCGCGCTAATGTTTTCAGGTGGGAGACTAAGGCCACTAAACCGTTCATTAGGACAAGGGAGTTTTACTGGATTGAGGCGCATGACGTTTTCGCTTCCCGTGAGGAAGCGGAGGCTCAGGTGAGGGAGGATTTAGGGATGTCCAAGCGGGTTATTAGTGGTGTTTTTGGCATTCCATTCATTCACTTTAAGAGGCCTGAGTGGGATAAGTTCCCTGGCGCTGAGTACACTTATGCTTGTGATGTGGTAATGCCTGACGGCAAGGTAATGCAGCAGCCTTCAACTCATTTGCTTGGACAGAAGTTTTCTAAACCGTTTAATATTACTTTCACTGATAAGGATGAGGTGAAGAGGTATGGCTGGCAGACTTGTTATGGACCTGCTATTTCAAGGATTTATGCTTCTCTTATTGCAGTGCATGGTGATAATAATGGTTTAAGACTGCCTTTCAATCTCGCTCCTGTGCAGGTCATTATTATTCCAATAATCAGTAAGGGTTCTGAGAAGGCAGTTTTGAAGTATTGTAATGACTTGAAGGGTGAGTTAGTAAAGAATGGTTTAAGGGTTGTGATTGATGATGGTGATAAAATGCCTGGGAGTAAGTATTATTACTGGGAGATGAAGGGAGTTCCAGTAAGGTTTGAGGTTGGAGTTAAAGAAGTTAAAAATAAGACTGTTACTGTTTATAGGCGTGACTTGAGAACGAAGAAGGTGATTAAGAGGTCTGCATTAAAGGGTATTAGGAAGCTGGGTGATGAAATCACCAGTACTTTAATCAGGCAGGCTGACAAGGAGTTTAAGGATTGTATTGTGACTGTTAATGATTATTCCGGGTTAAAGAAGGTGATTGGTGACAGGAGGATTGCCAGGGCATCTTATTGTTCTATTGGCATGAATGGTTTTAAGTGCGCTAATAAGATTAAGAGTGATTTAACTGCTGAAGTGAGGGGCGTGAGGATTGATGTTGAGGAGCGGCCGTGGACTAAGTGCGTTGCGTGCGGCAGTAAGGCTGAAAGCGTTGTTTACATTGCAAGGGAGTACTAGATTACATTCCTATTTTAATTAAGTGACTGCTGCATTTGCAGTCACTGCTCCCGAATCCTTGCACTATTTCTCCTTTATCACTTAATTCCTTGGCAATCCTGCATTCCCATTCCTTGCTTAATTCCTTGCAGTAAACGCTTTTAATAACTGTTTCATCATTATTGAGTAAGTAGTCAATGTGCCAGTGAATCTTCTTATTATTTGAGTAATGCCTGTGCACTCTTTTTATTAAGTTATTCTGGCTTGAGCCAACGTAAGCATAGCAGCCTTTGTTAAATTCAATGACTCCGAGTGAGCCAATCTTTATTTTTAAGTTCTTTTTAATCTTTATTAACAGTATGTAAATGCCTTTCATGAGCAAAGTATTAAATGCTTTAATGATTAATAATCTTTCATGGCTTCGAGGTTGCCTAAATTAAATGTGTGGGCTTTTAGTGGTGCTTCGTTAATCACGTGGACTATTGGTATTGTATTGCTTGGAGTTATTAGTTTGTTTGGCTGGGCTACTCCTTTAGTGAGTTCTATTAGCAGTCTTTACATTGGTTATAGCGTGACTTTGATTGGAATCTTTATTGGCGCTTTATGGGCTGCTATTGATGGATTCGTTTTCGGATTAATTTTCGCATTGACTTATAACTGTGTATTAACTTGGTGTCCTTTGATTAAGAAGTAATTTTTTTTATTTTCTTATTTATTTTCTTCTGGCAGTCCTTGCAGTAGGGTTTTCCTTTAATGTATGTGCCTATAATCTTGTTCAGGAATGTTGTTTTAATTTTCTTCTTGCATTTAGTGCACTTCATGTTTCTAAGCCTCCTAAGTCCATTCCTTCAAGCGCTTTCAAGTTCTTGATGCCTAGTTTCTTCATCATCTTCTTTAAGTTGCCGCCTTGCAGTTTCTTAACCATGTTTTTCATCTGACCGTACTGTTTTAAGAGTAATCTGACATCCTTGACTTCATTGCCTGCTCCTTTGGCTGCGCGTTCAATTCTTGAAGTATTCAGTACTTTAGGATTCTCTAATTCTTCCTTAGTCATTGAGTCCATTAAGTGTTTGAATTTCTTCACGTTATCTTCCTGCAAGTCAAGCATGCCTTTAGGCAGTTTTATCGTGCCAGCGCCTGGTATTAAGTTAAGGATTTTGGAGAAACTGCCTAACTTGCGTACTGCTTGTAATTGCTGGTATAAGTCCATTAAGTTAAATTTGCCTGAGAAGAATTTCTCACCTAAGTCCTTTACTTCATTCAGGTCTAATTCTTCATGAGCTTTTTCCAGTAATGTTTCCAAGTCACCCATGCCAAGTAATCTTGACACGAATCTTTTCGGATTAAATAATTCAAAATCATTAAGTCCTTCGCCAGTGCCTATGAATTTTACCGGTGCTTCTGATGCAGCGCATGCTGATAACGCGCCTCCTCCTTTTGCCGTGCCGTCAAGTTTAGTGATTATTATTCCTGTTATGCCTAGTGCTTTGTGGAATTCAACTGCTTGAGTGCGCGCTGCCTGACCCATGTCTGCAGGAATGATTAGTAATATTTCATCAGGATTTAATGCTTTATGTATTGATTTAATTTCCTTGATTAAGTCCTTGTCAAGGCTGTCTCTTCCTGCTGAGTCCGCGATTATAAGGTTATATTTCTTAAATGAGTCTTTGAATTCTTTCACTATCTTATGAGCTTTTTTCTCCTTCTTGTTAAGCATTACTGTTACCTGGGCTTTGCTTCCTATTTGTTCTAATTGCTCTACTGCTGCAGGCCTGAACGTGTCAAGTGCTAGTAGTGCTGTCTTTAATCCTTTTTTCTTGAAGTACTTTGCTAGTTTACCGCAAGTCGTTGTCTTGCCTGACCCGAAAGTCCCTATCAGCAGTATTTTCAGCGGTTTCTTGCCTGTGTCAATCCTTCCTCCTTCACTGCCAAGGAATTTAACTAAGTTGTTATAAACTATTTTCACTACTTGTTCTTTTTTTGAGAATGCCTTGCTTTTCAGTATTTCATTTTTTATTTTCTTTGTCAGTTCGAATACGAGTTTTACGTCAACGTCGCCTGTTATCATTGCGCGCTGAATGTCACTGATGAATTCATTAATGCTTTTCTTATCTATTATTACTTTGGAGATTAGCTTACGTATGCTTTCTTTTAACGCGTTTCCAAAGTTCTTTAAGACCATGGACTTTAGAAATAATCCTTTAACTTTTTAAATGTTCGGTTTATCAGATATTGAATCATGCTTGCATTCCCAGGGCATTTCGGTGTTGGACTTATTTTTTCAAGGCTGGCTGATTTGAATCCATTATTAGTTATTATTGGCAGTTTGCTGCCTGACTTTGACGCTTTGCCTTACTTTTTTGGCTTTGATTATCGTAAGAATCACAGAACGTTTTTGCATTCAATGTTCATTCCGTTAATTATTGCTTTTATTTCAATTCCAGTGGCTATTGGCATTATGCTTCACTTGCTTGTTGACTTAACAACTTATCCCGGCATTAAATTATTTTACCCGCTTAGTGATAAGGAGTTCTTTATTTACAAGAGCAGTAATAAGAAATATGATAATCCTATAAATTTTATTAAGGACATAGTGAAGAATAAGCGTTACCTTGCTTTTGAGACTTCAATATTCTTGTTAGGTGTTTTATTAATTTTTTAGAATTAATTATTTAATTATCTGGTTAATTAGTTCTTCTTTATTAAACGCTTTTAAGTCTTTGTGTAATTGCCCTGTTCCCAGGAACATTATTGGCACTCCTGTCGTGTGACTGGCTGACAGTATTGCTCCTCCTTTCTCGTCAACATCAGTTTTGGTTAGTATCATGAAGTTGAATGGTGTTGTGTTATTAAAAGTCCTGCATTGTTCAATCATGTCATTGCCTGTTAACGCGTCGCCAACGAATACTGTGTAGTCAGGTTTTATTACTCTTTTTATTTTTTCTAATTCATTCATTAAATTAGTGTTAGCGTGGCTTCTGCCTGCAGTGTCAATGAGCACTGCTTTCACGTTCCTGGCTCTTGCATGCTCTAATGCATCGTACGCTACTGCTGCAGCGTCAGCTCCGTACTTATGCTTCACTACCTTGATTCCTAATGCTTTCCCGTGCTTTTCTAATTGTTCAATGCTTGCAGCCCTGAAAGTGTCGCATGCAGCCATGACTGATGATATTTTATTCTTCTTCAGCCAGTTAGCAATCTTAGCAATTGAAGTAGTTTTCCCTGAACCGTTTACTCCTATGAACATGAAGCTTACAGGTTTGTCTGATTCCTTGATAATAGTTAGTAATTCATTGCTGTTACATTCTTTTAGCACTTTCCTTAATGCCTTCTTTAACGCGTTCATTATTACTTTTTCATGACTTCTTCTGCTGACTTGTTTGCCTGTTAACTCCTTTTCCAGTGATTTCTTGATTGCCTGTATTGTTTCGTATGCAATGTTTGCTTGCAGCAGGTTTAATTCAAGGGCGTTGAAGAAGTTGTTGAATTCTTTGCCTGTTATCTTTTTTTCAGTTACTTTTTTAATAATTCGCTCTTTCTTAATGCTGTTAATTGTTTCCTTAATCTTTTTTCTAAGGAATGAGAATACCATTATTATTATCTCATCATTATTTGTGGCTCTATCTCTATCATTCGATTTATTAATTGTTCTGCAGCTTCATTAAGTTTTATTATCACGTTCATGGCATTATCTATTTGCTTGTTAATTAATTTCACTGCTTCTGTTATTGTTTTCTTCATTATCACGTTAGCGCCAACGTTCACCAGGCAGTTCTTGCCGTCAACGAGTTTTGACTTAACGTATAATCCTGCGCCTGCAGGCACAAGTATTTCGTTTTGTGATTGTCCTTTAATTGCTTTAATTCCCTGCTTAACCATTTCTAATTCATTATGCTTTAATTGTAATTCCCTTATTTGAGCATCAATGTTTGTTACTTCTCTTTTAAGTAATTCATATTGTATCATTAATTCCTGTAATTCTTCTTGACTGGGTTTTACTTTTTCTTCACTTTTCGGCATGTTTTATCTCCTCCACTTTTATGAATCTCCTTTTCACTTTATGATTGCTTCCAAGGTCAGCGTATATTTTTTCCATGGCTTGTGCTTCATTGCTGGCGGCTACTTCTTTGCAGAATTTCTGTTTCTCTCCTTTCATTCTGAATTCTCCTTTAATTATGAATTTCATTTTACCAGGCTCACCTTTACTTTGCCTTCATCATCCTTTATTACTTTAACTTTCAGTTTCATTAACGGGTTCTTGGCTCCTCGCTTCCATATTTCTTCATTTAATTCCTTGTCCAGTTTCACTTCATTGCTTTTCATGTGCTTAGCTACGTACGCCCTTACCAGTTTTACTGTTTTCTTAGCCCTGTTATGCTTTGCAGTTTTCACTGCTTTCCTTCTTACATTAATATTATATATTCTTTCAATCATTTTTTCAACCTGTTCCTCCTCCAGTGCCTTCTCATGTGAGGGTTTAATCTCCACCTGTGAGTTCTGCGCTTGCCGTACTTCTTCAGTATTGCCCATACTGGTCCTGCTATTGATTTCTTGCCAGCGCTCATTAATCTTTTCTTCCTTGCTAAGTGCTTGTTCCTTGCCATATTACTTCCTCTTTATCAGGCCTTGTTTGTTATTTATTAATTGTGATAGTATTTTTTTAAGCATTATTTCATCAACCATTCTTATTTGTCCTGTTTCAATGCTTCTTAGTATAATCATTAATGCCTGTTCCGCTATTTGCGGGTGCGCTAGTTTTACAGTGTTATACCTTTGCCTGGCTTTTTTTGTCATGTAATTAAGCGTGGCTGCTTTCTTTATTAATTCTATTTCTAACAGTCTTTCATATTCTGCCTGATTCATTTCTTCTTTTCCTCCTTTACTAGTCTGGCTGCTGCTTTGTCAAGCATTGATTGTCCTTTTTTTGTTATGATTCGGCCTTTCTTGTTCTTATCCTTTTCTACCAGCCCGGTCGTTTCTAATTGCTGCATTAACTTCCTTATAATGTTTCCTGATGCTTTTACGAATCTTTTTGGTTTTCGGCTGAATTTCTTTCTGCCGCCGTACTTTGTTCTTAATTTTTCAATTCCTATTGGTCCTTTAACGCTTACCGTTCTGAGTATTGCTGCTAAGCGCGTGCTCCACCAGTCCCTGTTCATTGGCGGTTTTTCCTTATGCCTTCCTAGTTTAACCCATTTAGTCCATTCAGGTGCTTTGAATTCTTCTTTGCCTTTGAAGTCCTTGCTTATAGCAGTTATTAGTTTTTCAGGCTCCACGTCATGCACTGTGGTCATGAATTTACAAAGATTAAAACGCTCTTTATAAATATTACTGGTTAAATTATTACTTTTTAACACATTCATTAATTTTATAAACTTTAGATATTCTTTTTTATAGTGAAGCCGTGCGTTTCGCTTAATTCGTTTTCAATTACTATATTAATTATTATGTTCGTTTCATTGAATGGCGGTTCACTAATCTCGTATACAAGGCTTATAGAGCCGTTGCAGTCGCCGCAGAGCCCGGCCATTCCTTCTTCGATTGTTAAGTTAAGCGTTAGGTTATTCTCGTTTCTTAATGGTTTTATTTCCTCTAGTGCATAGCATAAGTTAGGCGTTACTGCGTAAGTAGTGAGCACTAATTTATTATTCATTATTGAATGGTCTGTGTATGATTCTTCTGTTGCACTGCAGCCAATGGTGTCTGCCACGATATTAATATTGAATTCGTATTGGATTCCTTTATTCAGGCATCCGAGGATTAGTATTAATCCAATGATTATTAATGCCTTGCAGGACTCGTTCATTTCTTCACTCCTTTTTCTTTTAAGTACCCTTGCCTTCTCTTGCTGCCGCAGTTTAAGCATTCATAAATAGTGTAACCTTGTTTTGACCTTACTTTTAAGTTCAGTCCTGGAGCTAGGTATTTATCGCATTTCTTGCATATGAATAATTTAATGTTTTTTGGCAGTTTTATCCTCGTCTTCTTCACAATGTTTAGTATCATCTTGGCATACCTGTCTGATCTTTCAGGATGCTTCTTGAATTCCTGTCCTGCCAGGTTAAAGAGTATTTTCACTCTTTCCAAGGCTATTTCTTGTTCTTCAATTCTTTGCTTAAAATATCTTCTTTTCTGCATTATTAATTTTTTCTATAAGCATCATGCGTTTTTAATTACTTCTTTTTAAATTTCCATGTTCTGGAGTTTTATTTCCAGTTCTTCTTTTAGCAGGGATGCGAAGTCTTTATCTAGGTCTTGTTTAATTCTCCAGGTTTGTATTCTACTCCACCCTCCGCCATCTCTTGGTTTAGTTCTATATTCCTGCTCTAGTAAACCAAATTCCTTAAAATCCACTAATTTCCTGAATGCATAGATTCTGGGGGTAATAATCTTTTCTACTAATTCATCACATGTTAGCCATTCAGCAGGGTTTTTGAGAAGGTATAACATCATTCTCTGCGCCTGTTTATCAGTCTTGCCTAGGAACACGTATACATCCTTAACATATTGTGGTATTGCCTCTGCCATATTATTTATCTACCTCTAATTACTTTTTAAGTTTTCTTCTTCTTTTTCTTCTTTCTCTTGCCGTATAATTTTGGCGCGTTTATTATCTCGCCGCAGTTATTGCATGTGAATTTTATTGCTGTCGTGCTGTCAAAAACGCCTGTCTTGCCGTCTTCATGATTGCAGTAGGGGCATTTGTAATTAATGTTAAGTATTGCTGGCTCATCATCGTAAACCCATAGTATTGCGTAATGCCTTGTTTTCTCAAACGTCTTGGCTCTTAAGTCTCCTTTCTTGTAAATGAAGCGCTTGGTGAAGTACTTCATCTTCCTCTCAGTGTCAGGTTCTTTCATCATTCGGATTAATTAATTATTAAGTGTTTTTAAAACTTATTAATTAGAACCTCCTTATCAATTATTTAATGAGCGGGGAATACTTTTTGCCTGATTTAAGGAAGAGTGATGGAGTGATTTTAACTAAGAAGGAGTTAATGATTGTTAATTCCTTAATCAAGTCTGGCAGGGAGTTGTTAAGCAAGCTTGGGTCACCGGTTGCTTATTCTTTATTTAGTAAGCTGGTTAAGTCTTATGCTGAGAAGATAACGAGTCATTATGATTTACTTAATGGCTTGGTTGACAGGTTATTAAAGCCTGATGCTGGTTTAAGCATTCGCGTTGACAGTATTGTTAAGTTAGGCAATAAGTTAATTCTTGCGCGTAACAGGGCTAAACTGGTTGATGAACGTTTTAATGGAGTATTAAAGCGTTTAAGGAATTCATTGCTTGTTTACGGTGTTGATTTAGGCATTGATTATGAGTTAAGGTTCACTCTTAAGGATTCAAGTGTTTATTCTGGCATGATTGTCCTGAACATTGATGAAGCTTCAATTAGTAATTTAATCATTAATTTTCTTAATCATAAAGCGGGTTTTATCATTGAGAACTTCTTCGCTAGCGAGGAGTCATTAATTAAGGCTGGCATGGTGGATTCAATGCTTGAAAGAATTAATGTTGATAATTTAAGGTTATGCGCGTCCAGTAATAAGGCTGGGTTGCGTGATGCAGTCATTAAGGTTTACGTTTTATTAAATAATGTTAAAGGAATCCTTAATGCCTTGTCCGTGTTCTTGAAGAGTAATCTTATAGCTGTTAATGAGGCGGAGCTGGATTTGAGAGAGGTGTTAATTCTTCAGCGGTTTAAGGAGGATAGAGTTGTATTGCACAGTCATTTAGGGATTGTTAGGAGTTTAATTGTTAAGGGTTTGAATTTGAAGGATTTAGTCAGTGTTAAATTGATTGATGGATTCCTTGCTGACCCTGCCGGCTTCATTAAGGCATGGCTTTTCACCAGGGTAAGGGTTAAGGATTTAATTAAGCAGCTGGCTTTTGAGTTCTTATGCGTTAACGCGGATGTTAGCGACTTGGAGGAGTATGCTGATTTTAAGAAGAGGAGTCCTTACTTATTGTTTAAAAGGATTTTTTCTTAAGTATTATTCCATTCTTTAAAACTGCCTTTAGGCTTGTCAAAGTCAAGGGTTTTCTTATCGTATTCTCTTTCCTCTGCGTATTCAATTTTCTTTTTAATAATCTTGCTGGTGGATGGCTGGTTAAAGTAGTCTTCTGCAATCTTGCCTATTTTGCAGGCAAAGATTATAATATCAGCAACTTCTTCCTGCATTTCATCATACTGTTTGCGTAATATTTTCTCAGCAAGTTCTCCAACTTCCTCGCTTAATTTTAGGAAACCAATCTTTAATGCTTCATCAGCATCACTTTTATCCTTAGGCGGCAGGCCTTTCTTCTTGGCAAATTCCTTTTCCCATTCCTGAATTGTTTTAATTTCCATAATTACTTATTGAACTGTTTAAAAGGATCTTTTCATGAGTATTATCCTGCTCACTTCATAAATTATTATCCAGATTATTAGGAATGCCGCTAATGCGTAGACGTTATTAATTAGTCCTGTCTGCATCACGAATAAGCCTATTAGTATGCTTGCGAGTATGAATCCTCCTTGAATGCTTGAAAGCCATTGATTAATTGATAATTTCTTTATGCGTTTGAAGTTAATTCTTGCTTCAACTGCTGTGTCAACGTCTTCTAAGTGGTTTAGCAGTAGAGTCCATAGCGAGTAAACATAGTCCTCGTCGCTTTCCACTCTGTTGAATGATTCTTTTATTTTTAATTCACTGGTTACTGCTTTGCTTCGCCCGCCCATTACTATTTTATTTAATGCTTCTTTCTTTTTTGCCAGTGAGTCGCTTGCCTGTTCAATTTTTGTCCAGCTTTCAGCTGCATCTTTCTTAACTAAGTCAAGGTTTAAGTAAGCGTTAGTGAGTAGCGGGCTTTTAGGGAAGTTTTCCAGCAGGTCTATTACTTCTTTAGTTCCTGAATGATAGTCTTCCATTTTATTCATCATGTCATAGTAGAAGTGGCCTGTTATGTCTATGAATGCTTTGTAGTCGAGTAGTTTAAGCAGGTCTTCTTTTTCAATTCCTGCCACGTAAGTGAATGAGTCATGAGTGTACGTGTCCTTTTTATAGTGTATTATTAGTCTTCCTATTCTAGCGGTTTCATAGTCTTTTTCTTTAGGTTTATAATCCTGTTTCTTTATTAATGTGATTACTGAGTGATTGAGCGGCAGTATCCTTTCAATTACCTGGTCGTATGTTACTGGGTGGCATTTCCTTATTATCTTGTTTAATAATAATTTTTTCGCGTCATTGTAGAACTTGTTTACTTCCTCGTTTACTTTCTTTCCTGTTAGTTTTGTTGTTAGAGTGTATAATCCGTCATCGTCCAGTGAGAATTCTATTTCCTTGTAGTCTGAGTAATCATTTATTGTGAAGGTTACCTTGTCATTTAATTTCAGGTTGCTGATTTTTAAGTCAACATGTCCTTTCTTCACTGATTCGTAGATTTCAACAACGTGCAAATAACTTCTTGGAATCCACGCGTAGAGTCTTATGAGCATTAATTTATTAATAATGTTCCCTGTTTATTTAAAATTATCTTAACATTATTAAATAAGTTGTTGCATTAAATATATTCTTATGAATTACAAGTTTGTCCTTTTTTGTTTGATAGTTCTTTTAGTGTTCTCTTTTTTCATTAATAATTCCAGTATTACTGGTGACGTGGTGCTTGCTCCTTTAAGGGTTGTCGGGCTTGTTAACCCTCAGTGCTCTGAGTGCAGTGATTTGAGCGGGCATTTTAACTTGTTTAAGTTATTTAATATTCCTTATGTTGAGGAGGTGGTTGATGTTAATTCTCCTGCAGGCATTAACTTAATCAGTGTTTATGATATCCTGCAGGTGCCTGCAGTCATTATTCATGACCTTTCTTTTTACCCTCAGCTTCGTGAATTCTACTTGTCTTATGGTTCAGAGGAGGCTGATGGAGCTTATGTTTTCAGGAGTAATGATTTAATTAGAGGTTTTATTTATGAGCGCGTTACTCCTAACGGTTCTTTTAAATTAGTTGATTACTCGGTTGTTAATAAGAGTCTGGGAGTTTCCAGGGGAGCTGTTAATTCATCTGTTGATATAGTCATGTTCGGTGATTTTTACTGTAATGACAGCAGGGCTTCATTGTTAGTTATTGATGAACTTTTAAAGTTATATGATGATGTTAGTTTCACTTTCATTCCTCTGCCTTTAACTCAGGAGGCAGGTGTTGCTGCTGTCGCGCTTGAATGCGCGGGGATGCAGGGCAGGTATTGGGATTTCTTCACTGAATTATTTAATAAATGTGATTCTGCTTTAAGTGTGATGGAGGCTGCTTATAATGCTGATTTATTCATGGACGGTTTTATATCATGCCTCGCGTCTGATGAATGGTCAGGAATAATTTCAGGTTACATTGTTCTTGCTGAGTCGCTTGATGTTGAGGGCACGCCTACTTTTTTCATTAACGGGTTGAAGATTCCTATGGCTTTTTCAATTAGTTATTTTAATGATTTGTATGAGAAGCTTAAGAATTAATTTTTATCTTCTGCTGCTTTTCTTTCTGCATTGAGCGCATACGCGCCAAGTGCCTTGGTATGATGTTTTTGGCTTTCCCTGGCCGCAAACGCGGCACCTGATGTTATAAGTCCTGAATTGTTTGTACATCTTGATTCTCACGTTTAAGGCCCCCCTTTTAAAAGTGTTATTATATTTGATGCGCGTGGTTTATAAATATTTTGGTTTATTATGGACTTTTTAGTCTAACTGCGTTTTGCAGGGTTATTTTTGCAGTTTGCGGGCGAATATTAGGAATCCTGTGTGCCCTATTATCATTGTTTCTGGTCTTACTATTCTTCCTTTTATTATCCATGGGTGCTCTATTACTTTTGTTGCTTTTATTAGCGTCATCCCTGCGGTTTGCAGTTCTTTGCATAATCTGCTTGCCTGCGTTATTGTTGGCAGGTAACAGACCAGGAATCCTCCTGTTTTTAATGCTTTTTTTGCATGTTTTAGTGCTTTCCATGGTTCGCTTAAGTCTAGTGTTATAACATCCAGTACTTTTTCGTCTATGCCTTTGTAAACGTTTTTATTCTTTATTGTTACGTATTTTAGTAGTTTCATTTTCTTTAAGTTTGTTTCAGCTATTTTTATGAAGTCTTTTCTTATATCGTAGGCGTATACTTTTCCTTTGGGTTTTACAATGTTTGCCATGTAAGCGGTTAATGCTCCGCTTCCTATTCCTGCGTCAAGTACTTTCATGCCTGAGCATAGTCCTGTGTACGCGCTGATTATTCCTGCATCTTTTAGAGTGATTATTTGAGGTCCTCTTTTCATTTGCTTAAAGTAGTCTGTGAATCCTTTTTCCATCATTTTTTTAAACTCATTTCAGTGGGGCAAGCCCCCCTTGAGTAACCCCCTTTAAAATATAATAACGTCATTTTTTTATACTCGTTATTCATTTATTATTTTTTATGAGGACTGTTTTCATCCCTGTTAAGGATTTAACTCCTCTGCCAGGTCTTTCTAAGTTATTGCCTTTTATTAAGTCTTTTAGTTCTTTGTCAATTACTTCTACTGTCCAGTTCTCTCATCGCCTGCCAGTGCTTGAGTCTTTTTTGAAGCGTAAGGGCTTCATTGTTCATGTTTGTGATCCAGTGCTTGGCTGCCGTTCTGTTGTCAGGTCTTGTGATGCCGTCATTATTATTGCTACTGGCTTTTTTCATGCGGTTAGTCTTGCCTTGTCTTCTGAGAGGCCTGTTTTCATTGTTAATCCTCATTTAAAGTCTGTTAAGCCTCTTGACGTGGTGGTTGTTAAGTCATTTCTTAAGAAGCAGGCTGCCCGTATTCACCGGGCAATTAATTCCAATAATTTCGGCATTCTTGTTTCAAAGAAGTCAGGGCAGCATGATTTAAGTCTTGCCCGGGAGATTAAGAGAGTTCTTGAGGGGAAGAAGCGTTTTGCAGTCATACTTGTTGCTGATGAATTATCCCCTCTTAACATTAATAATTTTTCTGGTTTTGATTGTTTCATTAACACTGCCTGCCCGCGCCTTGTTGAGGATGTTTTTGAAAAGCCTGTAGTGAATTGGAGTGAGGTAAGTGTTTATTTCTGACTTTCCGTATTGAGTATTAGTCTTCCTAATTTACTGATTTCGTAGTGTAAGTATTTATCGTTGAAGGAGTTTTCACTGTAAGAATTATATATTAGGCCGTATCGCATTAGTGTTTGTAAGTGGTTTTTCATTTTTTTTAGTTTTACATCCAATTTATCTCTTAAGTTGTGTATTTGTGTTTTCCCTTCTTTTATGAGTGTTTCTAGTATTTTCTGTTCTGGTTCACCTATCTGTATTTCCATGGGCTTGATTCAGTAATTGGTAATATATATAACTTAGTTTTTTCATTATTAATTCATGTCTTTAAGTGATTTATGCAAGTCAGGTAAGTGCGGCATTTGCTGTTTTTATTATTTTCGTGATAAGGGTTTCTTTATTGCAAGGAAGAAGTGGTTTCATAAGTTAGCTCCTGACCTGGCTGCTTTCCTTAAAGTGCATGAGTTTAAGGTAGTGAAGCGTGACGGGGTTTATCGTACTGGAGTTAATAAAAATGTTGCTTTAGTGGCTTATGATGGTTATAAATTTAATCCCTGCTCTTTCCTTGAAGTTAGGCATGATGATGAGTGCCTTACTCATTTGCTTTGCAGTATTCATGACTCTGAATTTAAGCCTCTTATTTGCGGGTTGCATAAAGTCCCTAGCGACCTTTCTAAGCCTTGCAGTATATTGTTTTATGAGGGTATTAAGTGTGTTGAGATTAATGGTAAGGAGTACTCTTTTAATCCTGAATTTAAAGAGGTTCTTAGTGATGCGCTTAAGGATTGTTATATTGAGAGGATTCCTTGCTGGTGAGTCATGGTGTTTCGTGTTGTCCAGTGCTGTTCATGCGGTTTAGTTCAGGTTACTGGTGCTGTTAAAGTTTTTAAGTGCAAGAGGTGCGGCAGGAGTAATCAGGTTTCCAAGTCTAAGGTTTTCTTCAGGCATGTTAATCCGTTGCGTGCCCGTGACGCGTGCGCATGGATTAAGCAGGAGAAAGAGTTATAAGTATGTTCTTTTAATTATTTCTTTTGTTATGATGGAGGTTGCTGTCCTTGGTGTTGATGGTACTGGCAAGTCAAGTCTTCTTAGAGGGATTGATAAGTGGTTGAATCAGGGTGGTTATAGTACTGCTTCCTTGAAGATGCCCAGGTATGATTCTTCAGTTCAGCCGGCGCGTTTTCTTGGAGGACTGCTTGACAGGGTGGTTCTTATTGGTGACGCGAAGTCTGATAAGCGTTTAATCTCTTTAGGTTTTGGCGGGAGCGTGGCTATGTATAGATTGGCCAGGCGTCTTGCTGTTATTGGAGAGCCTGATTTCTTATTATCAGAGCGTCATCCTGTGCTTGACAGTCTTGCTTACTCTAGTGTTTATGGTAATAAGTATCTGGCTGGTCTGTCAAGGTTTCTTGCTGGTTCACGGATGCCTGATTTAATTATTTATTTGCGTGCTGATGAAGTGACTTCTTTGGAGAGGATTCTTAGTCGTTTTCGCATTGAGAAGGATTATCGTAAGCGAGGCACTCATTTTCATGAGCGTCTTGGTTATTTGAAGAGGCTGGATAAGTCTTACCTGAGTGTTCTTGAATCTTTTGGCAGTGATTACCTGGTGATTGATACTTCCAGTGCTTCAAAGGATGAGGTTTTAAGCATGGCTGTTAATGGTTTGAATCATAAACTTTTAGTATAATCATTTAGTAATAAATAGTAATGGTTTTAATTGATGGCTTGCTTTCCGTGTACAAGTCTGTTTTATCAGGCTCGTCTGGTGCTGAATTCATTGTTCCTGTTAAGTTTTCAGGCGGTGTTCGTGATTATTTGTCTTCAATTGTTGATGAATTATTAGTGCTTAAGCCTTCTTTTATTAAGAGTTACGCTGATAGTTATGATTTGTTTGGCTTGCTGTATCATAAGCCTAAGCGTGAGGAGGTTTCAGAGTCAGTTCCTGATGCTGTTCTTAAGTTAGTATCTGATTATGAGTTTTATGGGATTTTTTCAGGTCTGCGTGATTTACTCGTTGATGATGGGGTTAACAGCAGTGATTCTAATAGTCTTGCTGCCTGCCTGTTCTATCTTCTGTTCGTTTTTAATGTTAGGGGTTTTGATTTGTCAGGTCTTATTAGCCGGCTTAATAGTCATTTGACTGGTGATTTATATGCTTTTAATAGTGTTGGTTATAATTTTTATCTTGATAAAGTGAATGGTTTGAGGAGTGATTTGCTTGATGATGGCTTCATTATTAATGATTTTTCTTCAACTGGTTTTAATGACTTGTTTGATGACTGTATTGTTAATTATGAGTTCTGCAGTGATGTTGAGGGTTTCACTGCCAGATTGCTTGAAGTTATTGGTGCTGGATTCCTTTTTAAGATGAGCGACCTTTATGAAGTGTCTTTTGGCAGTGATTACGTGTTCATTCATAACATAGATTAAAAAAAAGAAAAAAAAGAAAGTAAAAATTTATTTTATTCCGAATACTGCTAGTATTCCTTTGAAGAAGTTTACTATTGCGTCCCACAGGTTGAATGGCTTTTCCTCTTCACCAGTTTCTCCTGCCATTATTATTTCTTCATTATCCTCTGCTATCACGTCTTCATCCCCGTCTCTTTCCGCCATTATTTCTCCGTCTTCTTCCAGTCCAATTGTTTGTCCTTCTCCTATTATTATGTCTTCATTCTCATCTCTTTCCATTATTGGCACTTCATCCTCGTCTCTTTCCGTCATTATTTCTTCATTTTCTGCCAGTCCAATGAAGTCTTCCCGAGTCATTATTTCTCCGGCATCAATTTGTTCTTCGCTTCCTGATTCTTCAGTCAGTATGAATACTTTCATATCTTCTTCTGGTTGCAGTGCAGTATCCTCTCTTACTCCTTCAGCCAGTACTGGCTGGAATAGCAATAAGAGTATTGCCATGGTTATTAATTCCTTTTTCATAATTATTAATGCGCGCTGAGCGCTTATATAGGATGTATGAACTTTTGTTTATACATTAATTTTATATACTTCTCACTTAATATCTATCATTATGGATTTGAAATTGAAGGATAAAGTGACTAAATTATTAATCGCTTCTCCTGGCATTAGTATTGCCGGGGTTGCCAAGCGCACTCGTAATTATTATTCTTATACTCATAAATTATTATCCCGGATGGAGCGTGATGGCTTGATTCACATTGAGAAGGTTAAGCGCGGTAATCGCGAGATTACTCGCTGTTTCATTGCCAGTGATTATAAGCGTGAGTGGGTTAGCGATTTGAAGCGCTTGCTTCATTCCCTTTCAAAGGATGTTGAGGTTAAGGCTGCTGTTGCAGTCATGTACTTGTCTATTATTCTACTGCTTGTTTTCCCTCAGACTCCTCAGGTTTTCGCTGCTCCTCGTCCTGGCGCAACCCCTGCTGTTGATTTTAACTGGACTTGGATTATTTTAATCATTGTCCCTGTGTTACTGGTTATTCATTATTTTAGGAAGCGTAAGTGAAATCTTTGTTGTGGAACAACAAATGTTTTATATCATTCATTAAGTTAATTATGTTTTATGCGTAAAGCAGTGTACGTTGCCAAGATGATTTATTCTCCTTTTGATGAGGATATTGTTAGAAGTAATTTAGAGGGGAAAATTGAGAATTTTGTTAATAATGGTTTAGCTGATTCTTTTAATATTACTAATGGGTTGAAATTAAAGTTTCCTTATGAGAAGCCAAGCACTGCAAAAGCTCATCGCGCGTTTGGTAATGATGTCAGGGTTAGAATAGTTGATGATGAGCTTGATAAGTTATTCTCTGAGATTGATGATGTTGAGTACTTGGCGTATTATTGTGATTTAGCTGTTAATTATCATGCTGGTTACTGGCTTGCCAGGATTATTTCTGATGAAAAGAATACTGAATTAATAACTAAGCAGCTTGATGCTAAGGCAGTGTGTTACAAGGTTATCCCGTTATTATTTTAGAAACATTTAAAAATTAATTCTTTCAAAGTATTAATGATAT
Organism: Candidatus Parvarchaeota archaeon; assembly: GCA_030615175.1. Classification (GTDB taxonomy): domain Archaea; phylum Nanobdellota; class Nanobdellia; order WJKC01; family WJKC01; genus JAFCFT01. The sequence continues at coordinate 8,933 of JAUWZX010000004.1, read as the reverse complement.
GAAGATTAAGGATTGTCATGTTCATGCAGGCGGTGAGGATTATGACCCGAAGGGAGGCGGTTCTAACAGCACTATTGAGGGTTATCTTGATAAATTAGTGGATTTAGGGAAAAAGGATGTTTTTGTTATGGATTCTGTTGCTTTTGCCCAGCCAGTGCCTTACGCGTGGCTGGCTGATTACGAGCCTAATTTCCCTTTAATTAATTATGGATTAAAGAATGATGAGATTGGCAGTGAATGCTTGTCTTATGATAACATGATTTTTGCAGTAATGGTTGACCCGAGGGATTATCGTGCAGGGATGGAGGTGGAGCGGTGCGTTAAGGATTATGATGCCGGGGCTGTGAAAGTTCATTTCGGGTGCGTTATGGTTAAGCCGGGAGTGCTGGAGGAGTATGAGGTAGTGAAAACTGCGATGGATTACGGGCTTCCATTAATCATTCATCAGGGACCTGTTCATTCTAGTGATTTGAAGGATGTAATCATGCGTAATGGGGCTGTTGATTTCATCATTGCTCACCTGGGATTCCTGGATGATAATATTGTGAAGGCTGTTAAGGATTATGATAATGCTTTTCTTGATACGAGCGCGTTCACTCATGATAATTTCAAGTACATGGTAAGTCAGATGAGTATTCTTAAATTTATAAGGAAGGATTCTGATATTGGGATTCATGAGTCTTTCAGGGATTTAATAGAGATTAATCTTCCAAGTAAAGCGAAGCTGACTGATGTTATTGTGAAGAACTTGTTGAATCTGGATAACTTGTATAATAGTTCTTCTATTAACCTGGAGAGAGTGATTGAGTTAATGGTTGGTGAGGTTGGCTCGCAGAAAATTCTTTTCGGTTCTGATGAGGCCTGGAGCCCGCTTGAAGGGCAGTTAAGTATTATTCGTGATTGCAGTATTAGTTCTGTTGATAAGGATAATATTTTTTTCAGGAATTTTGACAGATTATTTAATTAAATCTACTGTAATTGCTGCTCTCACTTGTCTTCTGACGTACTCCCATGTATCCATTATTATTATGAATAACTGGTAGTATCCTGGCGGGTGAGGGTCGCTTGCTCCCCTGCTGATTCTAAGGTTTCTTTTAGGCATCATGTTGCCTTCATCATCCTGGTTTATTAGCATCATGTATAATTCGCTTCCTTTAAGCTTGTTGTCCTGTTGTGTTAGTTCGATTCCTATCATGTTTTCAAGTCTTTTTATTGATTCTTCATGAAGCCAGCATTGACCGTTTTCCTGTGATAGTTCTATTTCTATGTTAAGGAATTGTTCTTCTGTGTATTCTGCTTTCATGTCTACTGGTCCTTTAGTTTCATTGAAGCATGGGAATTGTTCTTCCCTGTTTACTTTATCCAGCCTTACTACTTTTAGTTTGTTTGTCTTGTAATGCTCTATTTCTTCTTTCATTACTGCTTTTTCACTGTCAACGAGTATTTCATTCTTGATTCTTATCCCTTTTACAGGGTCTGAGTAATCGAATTTTATTATTCCGCCTTCTGGCGCGCGTTTATAATTGTTCATTGGGTTTATTCTTCTTGTTTTATGTATTTAAGCTTTTTGATGTTAGTATTCCTGGCAGTGTTCTGATTAATTTTTTCAGTATTTCTGAGAATCCTTCTGCTTCATCTTTTATGTATTTTATGATTTCGTCGTATTGCTTGTTTTCATATAATTGTGTTATTATGCTTCCGTCATGTATTTTTGAGCTGAAATTGTTTAGTTTTGCTCCTTTGAAGTTGCAGTTGTTTGCAATAACGACTGAGCTGAATAAGTCTATGATTGGTTTTTTAGTCCATAACAGGTGTGGTCTCCTGTCGAGGTTGCAGTGTTCTATTAATTTATGTCTTAGGAAGTCTATTTCGAATTTCAGGTTGTATCCAACTGGCGTGAATTCAAAGCATGTTATTGGATGATTGTATCCTAGGAATACTGGTTTGAATTGCTGAATCATTGTTTTCTCGCCTAATTCCCATTCCTTTAGTATTGTTAGTTTGCCTGTTAGTTGTCCTGTTCTTTTATCTATTGGCTGGTATTGGATGGTGATTATTTTTCCTTTATGAGGGTTGAATCCGTCTCTTTCATCATTCTCAGGTGTTTTCCTGCATGTTTCAATGTCCAGGTAGTGGAGAGTCATTTGTGTTGTCATTCATTAATACTTTAAATATTAACGGATACCTAGTGTCCTCTTTTCCGGTAATATAAACGTTTATAAGTTAATTGTGTTATTCATTTCTTATGACTTCATTGTCTTTTTATGGCGGAGTGGGCAAGATTGGCGGTAATAAGATTCTTTTGGAGGATAAGGGTACTCGTATTCTATTGGATTTCGGGATGAATTTTGAAGAGCAGGCGTCTTATTTCACTGAGTTCATGCCTCCGCGCAAGTTTTCCAGTATTAAGGATTTAATTGCTTTGGGCATGCTTCCTGATTTGAAGGGGATTTACAGGCGTGATTACTGCAAGCATAATGGTCTTAATTATTCTGAGAGGAATTCTGTTGACGGCGTCCTTATCAGTCATGCTCATCTTGACCATCTTGGTTATGTTCATTTTCTGCGCAGGGATATTCCTGTTCACGTTAGTCCTGAGAGCAAGGCGATTATGAGTTTGTTTGATACTGTTGGCGGAGGGGCTTATAATGATTTCTGCAAGTTTAATCCTTCTTTCATTTTCATTCCTAAGAAGCGTAGTGATGGGGTTAAGAGGCGCACTGCTCGTGATGGTTTGGAGGAGCGTGTTGTTAATGATTTCTCTTTTAATAAGCCTTTTAAGATTGGTAATTTAGAGGTTACTCCTTATCGTGTTGATCATTCATTGCCTGGAGCTGCTGGTTTTGTTATTAATACTTCGATTGGCAACGTTATTTATACTGGTGATTTGCGTTTTCATGGTCGTCATAAGGATTGGAGTGATTATTTTGTTGAGAAGGCGGCTGAGTCAGAGCCGGTTTGCATGTTATCTGAGGGCACGCGTATTAAGGATTCCTCTGCCCGTACCGAGGGTTATGTTGAGAAACAGTCAACCAAGCTTATTAAGGATAAGAAGGGTGTTGTGATTGCTAATTTCCCTATTCGTGATACTGACCGCTTGCTTACTTTTTATAAGACTGCGGTTAGTAATAATCGTTCTCTTGTGATTGAGTCGCGTCAGGCATTGTTATTGGACTTATTGCGTTTGGAGGGCGTTACTGAACTGCCTGCTTCTGATGATGAGTTTATTAAGATTTTTTTTCCTCGTAAGGGTTGGGGTTTGATTGGCAGGACTGGCGTGCCTGAGGAGCAGGTTGCTCGTGATTACAAGTCCTGGGAGAAGGAGTATCTGAATCAATCTAATGTCGTGACTGCGGGGGATATTAGTAAGAATCAGGGCAAATACGTTGTCTTCATGAATTATTTTCAATTGAATAACTTGCTTGACATTCAGCCTGTTCCTGGCAGTGTTCACATCAGGAGTATTTGCGAGCCTTTTAGTGAGGAAATGGAGCTTGATGAGAAGCGTATTAATAACTGGCTTCGCAAGTTCAACTTGTATCCTCAGAATAAGATTCATGCTTCTGGCCACGCTTCTGGCAATCACCTTTTCAAAATGGTTGAATCCATTAACCCTAAATTGCTTATTCCTATTCACACTGAATTCCCTGAGCTCTATAAGGAAGTTCATAAGAAAGTGAAGTTAGTGAATGAAGGTAAGAAATATCAGTTATAGTCTTTTTATTTCTTCTTTTATTTCTTTGTCAAGGGTTCTTATTATTTCGCCTGTAATTATTGATTTGTGCAGTTCATTTATGTATTCCTGGTTTAGTTTTCCTGCTAGGTCTTCTGGTTTCTTTAGTTTTAGCGTGGTTTTTATTCCAAGCCATTTATACCATGCTTTGTAGTTTAGTGTTCCGTTCTGGTTTAGGTAGATTCTTGACCAGCAGCCGCGTGAGTCTTTGTGTTTGTGACCCCATCCTCCGTTGTGTATTATCAGGCCGTCGCTTATCCCGCCTAGTTTCATTAAGTCGTATGCCTCGAAGTGCTTTATTATTTCTTTGTATTCTTTTGTTTTCGTGAACGCTTTTACCCATTCACATATCTCTTTTGCCTGTGTTAATTTTTCCCCGTAATTCTTTCTCTCCAGATTCCAGAATCTTTCCTCTTCGCTCTTTTTTAATGCCTCTTCCTCTCTTAGCGCCTCGCGATACGCCTTCAAGTGTTTTCCATAATCCTTCAACGCTTTTTCCAAACCCATAAATCAACCATGAGCGCGCCCATCCCTTAATATTTTATTGACAAAAATATTCCCAAAAGAATAATTTGAACAGATATTTAATCAGAGATATGTTTTAATATTATTGTCTTTTAGTAAAAATTAATGAAGAAAAAGATTACTATTGATAAGCTAATTGTTAATCCATATAATTACCGATTTGATCCTGTAGAAGGCCAGAACCAGGCCATTAATTTAATGTTGGAAGAGAAAGGATCAGAAATTTTAAATTTAGCGAAGCATATTGTTGAAAATGGACTAGATAAAGCAAAAGATTTTAGGGTTTTAGAAATAAAAAATAATCTCTTTTTGATCTTAGATGGAAATAGAAGGGCTACAGCTATCAAGTGCTTATTGGATCTTTCATTGATAAAAATTGAATCTTTAAAGAAAAAATTTGTTAAAATTACCAAAAAGGCAAATATTCCTAAAAAGGTAAATTGTTTTATATACAAAACCGAAGAAGAAGCTTCAAAATGGATTAAATTAGATCATACAGGCAAAAATAAAGGGGTAGGTTTAGATCCATGGGGGACTGCAGAACAGGAAAGATTTGGTTTTAAATTTGAAGGAAAAATATCTCCTACTATGAAAGTTATAACTTTCTTTGAACGAGAAACTAAATCTAAAATAAATACAGATAAATTAAAAGTTACTACTATTGAACGTATTTTGACAAATCCTGAATCTAGATCTTTTTTAGGTTTAGATATTGTTAATGGAAAGGTTTTTTTAACTGCTCTAAAAAAAGAAGTAGTTGAAAGATTAGATATTTTATTTAATAAAATTATTATAGAAAATGTTCCTGTAAGAGAAGTATATAATACCGAAAAAAAGATTAGATTTATGAAAAACCTTTTTGGAGAAAAACCAAATAGATCTAGAGTAAGGATGTTTATTTCCTCTAAAGGAGTTGCTGAAAAAAGCAAAATTAAACGTAAGAAAAGTCTCCCAAAATCTAGTAGCAGAAATACTCTTATCCCTTCTACATGTATATTAAGGATACATGAAACAAAGATTAATAATATCTATCATGAATTAAAGTCTCTTCTACTAGATAAGGGGACTAACGCAATTGCAGTATTATTTAGAGTTTTTTTAGAAACTAGTTTAGACTTTTATGCTGAAAAAATTGGTTCATCTTTTGGTAAAAATATTAAACTTGCAGGAAAAATCACAAAAGTAACAGAAATTTTAGAAAAAGAAGGGGTCAACAAAAAACAACTAAAAAATATTAGGGCAGTAACAAATAAAGGGAGTTCTATACTTTCAATTAATAATTTTCATGAATATGTGCATTCGTTTAGAACTCAACCCGTTCCTGTTGATTTAATATATAAGTGGGATAATTTGCAGGAGTTTTTTGAAATAATTTGGGAAAAGATTGCAGAAATAGAAAAAAAGAGGAAAAAATGACATTTTATTCTCCACTTAGATACCCTGGAGGAAAATATAAGATTGTTAATTATTTTAAAAAAATTATTGAAAAAAATGATTTAAAAGGAGGAGTATATATTGAACCTTATGCGGGTGGTGCTTCAGTAGCTCTTTCACTTCTTTTTGAAGGTTATACGTCCCAAATTATTATTAATGATATAGACCTTTCAATTTATGCATTCTGGTACTCTGTATTAAACAAGACTGAAAAATTATGTGAATTAATTAAAAAAACCCCTATTAATATTAAAAATTGGGAAAAACAAAAAAAGATACAAAAGTCTCAAAAAAATGCTGATTTACTTTCTTTAGGATTTTCCACTTTTTTTTTAAATAGGACAAATATTTCTGGAATTATAAACGCAGGAGTTATAGGTGGGAAAGAACAAAAAGGTAAATGGAAAATAAATTCCAGATATAATAAAAAAGAATTAATTAATAAAATTAAATTTATTGCATCACATAAAGATAAAATTGAATTACATAATGAGGATGCTATTAAATTGATACCTATTCTCCGTAAAAAACTTTCAGAAAAAACTTTATTCTATTTAGACCCACCTTATTACACCAAAGGCAAAGAACTTTATTTTAATTATTATGAGTATAAAGACCATTTGGCCATATGTAAAGAGATAAATAAAATAAAAAAGCAAAAATGGATATTAACATACGATAATGCAAACATAATAAAAAGTTTGTACAGTAATTATAGACATGATATTTTTTCATTAAACTATAGTGCAGGAAAGACGACTAAAGGGGAAGAAGTAATGTTTTTTTCTGAAAATTTAAAAATAAGTTAATAAAAGAATCTTTTTTTGGTATGGACCCGAACCAAAGGTTCGAAGGGTTGATTCTTTGTCCGGTAAAGTTAATTGATTCTCAACCTCTCTAATAAATTCTTAATCACTTATTTTTCTTTTACGTGTTCAACCTTTAGACCATTTCTCTTAGCTTCTTCTCTACAAACTTTTCTCATTTCTCTAATTTGCTTAATATGTTCATGTTTTATTTTTTTTAAATTTAAAATGGGTTTTTTAGGTAAGCAGGCAATAACTTTTTTCTCAATTGTTTCTCTAGTTTTTTTACTATTACTTGTCACGCAAAAGGATTCTGAAAGATTTTTTATCATCCATTTAGTAAGTCTCGATTCTCCTTTATCATCAAATCTATAACCTTTACTCTTATCAATTTTTTTTCCACGTAAGTAACATTTCAAATTAAAACTTTCTCTAAAAATTGCACCTAATGATCTGCGCAATGTTGAAGAACCAGTCCTACCATTTCTAAAGTGATTTTTTACTTGTCTGTTATTAAGATTTTTGCTTTCACCAACATAAACTATCTGGTCTTTACAAACATCGGTGAACACTAAATTAAAAGGGTTTTTTGCAAAGATTACATAAATCCCTTGTTTAGAAGGCATTTCCTTGCCCTTATTTTTTTTAATTCTACTCATTACTTCATTAAGATTCATGTTTAGAACTAAAAGGAGGTGTTTAATATAGTTCTTACTGTCTGGTTCTGAAGGCTTTATAAGCACCTTCGCTTTTTTCTACGGATTATGATTTTTTAGTTTTGAATAAAGTGATTTCAGTTATATGAAAATTAATTTAAGTAACCTTCTTGTTTAATTTCATGTGGAAAAAGTTAAGGTTCAGAGGGGATTAGTATACATTACCTCTGATGGTGTTAAGATTTATTGTGAACAAGGTAAGAAATCAAAGCATGACTTTAAAGTGAGGTATAAAGAACCAAACAAGCGCCTCAGAACGCCCAAACATGTTCATGTTATTATTGACCTTTACATGAAGCTTGCAAGAAATGAAATATTGACTCTTAGCTTCGTTGATTACATTATAAGTAACATAATAAAGAAAATTAAGCCCAATAAGGAATTCCCTCCTAAATTACAAATATTTAATAAGGAAGGCATTAAGGAATTCGAAGAATTGAATGATTTTGGTGTTTACTCCATTGAATTCTTATTAGTAGTTATTGAATTAATCATGATCCAAGAAGTAACTAATTACCCGACAGGGACGCTAAATTTAAGGCTTTTCCAGACATTCTTAGGAAACCATGACGACCTTTTCAGGGTTGTAAGTGCTGCAACCTTTAGGTGATAGAAAAAATGTGGTTTTAGTAGTTAGTAATTAGTAATTCACTTATTGCTCCTCGCCCTTCAGCTTTTGAGTTTATCGCCCTCTTAGCAAGCACTTCGTGAATACCAAAATTAAAATATAATCCTTTAATGAAATCCGTGTTGCTATTACTAAGCATTCCTTTTGCACCTCTTTTACTTAATTCATTAAAGAAGATGGCTAGTTTTTTTTGTTCTCTCTTCCCAAAACCATTACTTGTGTAACTGGTGAAATTGGATGTATTATTTAAGGGGTAGTAAGGAGGGTCTAAGTAGATGAAGGTTTTGTCTGAAATATTCTTTATCATTTCTTTGTAATCTTGACATTTTATGATTACTCCCTGTAATAATTTGCTTGCTCTCTTTAGTCTTTTTTCGTCTGCTATTGTTGGGTTTTTGTAACTGCCAATCGGAACATTAAATTTTCCTTTGCTGTTTACTCTGTATAAACCATTAAAGCAGGTATGGTTTAAGTAAATGAAGTCAGCTGCTCGCTGAACAGTTAATTTTTTATTGTTGTTAAACCTGTCTCTTATTTGATAATAATATTGTTTTGAATGTTTCTTTTGATGAATTCTTAATAGTTTTAATAATTCGTTTGTATTACTCTTTACTTGTAAATATGTGTTAATTAGGTCTTTGTTAATGTCGGAGATTATTATTTTTTTTGGTTTAAATTTTTGTTTAATGTAGAAAAACACGGCTCCGCCGCCAGCGAATGGTTCATAGTAGTTTTCAATTTTTTTGGGAAAGAATTTGTTTAATTGTTCAAGTAATTGTGTCTTACCTCCAGCCCACTTAACTATAATTGGTATTTTATAACTATTTATTTGTTTCATTATCCTCTCATTTCTTTAATGTATTTCATTTTTAAAGTGTTTGGATACCCCGTATCCCCTTGTCCGGTAATATTTTAATCACCCAAAGAATAAGTCTTTTTTCTTTTGTTTTTCTATCCATTTGCATGTCCTGCATTTCCTGATTATTGCTGTTGTTTGCTCGCTTTGTTCTGTGAATTGTTTTAGTACGTTCTTTAGCCTGTTCACTTCTTCAGCGTTTAAGTAGAAGAAGTTTTTATTCTTTCCTTCCCTG
>JAUWZX010000005.1 GCA_030615175.1 Candidatus Parvarchaeota archaeon | reverse complement strand
GTGAGTTTTCTGCTTGGGTTTTGCTTACTTTTGCTAGTTTTACTATGGCTGGTATTGCTAGTCAGATGGGTCAGGGCGTGATTACTTTTATAATGGTTGTTATTGGAGTGATTTCGGTTATTAAGTTGTTTAGCAAGCTTAGTTTATCAAAGGCAAGACCAGCCACCAAAGAAAGAATTGAAAGACTTCCTCTGGGAGAACCGTTTGGAGCGCCGCCAGCAACAAGGCTAAAGGAATCAAGGAAGAGAAGGAAGGAAAGAGAGAGAGTTGAGAAGGAAGTGCCACTAAAGGCTGACGGTTCAATTGACCAGGACAAGATTAATACAGAAAAGACAAGAAAAATAAGTAAGCTTGAAACATCAAAAGTCAAACTAAAAAGACTGCATAAGTATTACGTAAAGCAGCAAACATCTATTAAATATCATCGTTATCTTGGGCATCGCCCTTACGAAACTGAAGTAGAAAGTTACGGCACTGGAGTAGAAAGAGTTACTCATAGAATGAATGTTACTAAGTTTTTCGAAAACCTGTTAATGTTAATTGAGGACTCTATAAGATTTAAAAAGTTTTTAATTATGAAGGAGCGCGGGCAGAAAGTAAATGAAGGCAAATTAGATGGATTAAGCAAGGAAATAACTGAAAGAAATAAGAGCGTACTTGAATTACTTGAAAAACAAGGAGTTAAGGATTACGTTTTTAAATACGTTTGCGGGAAGTGTAATTGGAGGTTCTTTGCATTATCAAAAATAAGAGAACGGAATGGAAAAAGGGAAGTAAGAAGGGAATTACATTGTCCTGTATGTAAAGGCGCTGCCGAAGTTGTACTTTACAAGATAAAGAAAGGAGGCAAATCATGCCCTTATTGTAAAAAAAGAGTAGGTGAAAACGCGTCTTACTGTCCTCATTGTAATAAACCATTACTAGTTGACTTCCTACCTAAAGATAAAAAGAAGTTAGTAGAAGAATTAAAAAAAAAATAATAACTAAAACAAGTTCGGACAAAGTAATTTCTGAATTAAAGAAAGCCATGAAGAAACTTGATGCTGAAGGAGTTGAAAAATTAATTAATACTTTTAAAACAATAATTCAAATGAGCGCAAGAGGCTTAGAAGCAAGAGGGAAGAAGAAAGCGTTAATCAGTGAATTATACGCAGAATTAATTAATGCATTAATAAAAATAATTTATAAAGGCAATGCTAAAAGAATAAACCAGGCAATGAAAGGATTATACGAATTAATATTCATTGGACAAGCAAAGGAACTAACTAACTTATGGAAAGAAGGTGGAAGGGAATTCAAAGAAGCTGTTTACAGAATTCAAAACATAAAGGAAAAAGATATTAGGAAAGACATGGCTGAATTCATTAAATATGAAGCAGAAAAAATAAACGAATACTTAATAAACAGAGGAGAATCGCAAGAAATACTAAGCGAAGAAGTTGAGGAATTAATTAAAAAGCATAAGCCGATAATGAGTTTCAGGACAGGAAAAGAAATAATCCCAATCGAAGGTAAATCAGGCGAGTTCAAGATAGTCCTTACTGTAGAAAACATTGGAAAAAACATGATAAAAATTAATGTTAAGGACTTCCTGCCAGAAGGATTTGAAATAATGAAAAGCGATGAAAAAGTAAAACTTGGAAAAAAAGAAAAGCATGAAGGGAGGGAATATACTCAATTATCATTAGGCAAGGTGAGAGTAAAACCAGGCAAAAAGAAAGAGATAGCATACATTGTAAAAGGATTTTATGATTTCCATCCCAAAGACCTGCAATTCACGTCAGAATGAAACAAGGCAGGGAGAAAGTTGTAGCATACATTGTAGAAGGATTTAAGGATTACCATCCCAAAGACCTGCAATTCACGCCATAGCAAAACTTTTAAATCTATCCAATTAGTTTTAATAATGATATGAGTGTTCCTGTTAATGACACGTCAGTTGTGATAGGCATAATTGAAACGTGGAAGAAGTTCGGGATATTCGACGTAGTCCTACCATTTCTGCTAGTATTCTCAATAATATATGGAATATTAGGCAAGACCAAAGTATTCGGAGAAAAAGGACCTGCAGTTAATGCGATAATAGCATTCACAATAGCAATGACGAGCGTGCTAACAGGCTGGTTCGTAGGATTCCTAACAGGGTTCCTGCCATGGGTATCAATCATAAGTATAGTCATTGTATGCGGGTTAATGTTAATAGCAATGTTCGCCACAGACATTGAGGAATGGTTTACAGGACCGCACGCAAAGAGAACATTACAGATAGGAGCAGTAATAGTGGTTGGAAGCCTAGCAGCAGTACTAATAGGGCTGGCAGGAGTGGATTTAGACCTTAACAAAGGACTGGCAGCAATGGGATTATCAATAGTGGACTTCTGGGGAATAATGTTCTTCCTAGCATTCATAATAGTCATTTATTATATAAGCAAGACTCCAGGCAAGAAAGAAGGTGCATGAATAATGACAACCAACGTGATAGCGAACTCAATAAACCTGATAAACGAAATGATGACACCACTAATGCCTCCAGGAGTCACAGGCATAGAATTCCTAAGCGTATTCCTAGTCATATACTCAATAATATTCCTAATACTTGAAAGAGTGCACTTATTCAAAGACAATAGGGGGGCCAGGCTAATACTGGCACTTGCAATTGCTTACTTCACAGCTACAAGCGCGTTCTCAACAATACTAATAACGAAGATGTTCCCATACCTGGGCATGGTGACAGTAGCATTACTAGTATTCATAGTAATAGGCGGCTTCCTGTCAAAAAAGGAAGAAGGATTCTACGGCATGCCTCTAAGACCATTAATCGTTGTAGGAGCAATAGGAGCAGTAATAATACTCACATGGCTAAGCGTTGCAGGAGAATTAAACCTAACAGGAATACAAATGCCAAGGATAACAGGAGTTGACTGGGGCAGCGTTATAATACTTGGAATATTCATATTCGTAATACTACTAATATTCATGACTGGCAGGCAGAAAAAGAGCAGTGGGCGGGGAGGATTACTTAAGAAATTAATTGACTTGGAAGGGGAGTTCTAGAATGGCAACAGGATACCCTAAAACAGCGATGCCAGTAGACATATTCAAGCAGTTAGGAATAACTGACTACGTGATACCATTCCTACTAGTTTTCGCAGTAATGTACGGGCTGTTAATGAAGTTGAAAATAGTAAGTGACAGGGCAGACATTAACGGTATACTAGCATTCACTATTGCATTCTTATTCATCATGGCAGGAGCAGGTTACTGGTTGAACTCAGTGCTGCCAGTACTAATGATATTATTCATACTATTCTTCATAGGATACTTACTATTCTTATTCCTGGGAGCACCGCAGGAATCAGTTGCTAATGCATTAAAGAGCACAATGTTCATAATCATGGTGGTAGGACTCTTAGTGCTCTTCACAATAATAGGACTGCAGGACTGGCTTATATCCATGGACAGGATACCAGCACGGATGATTAATGAATCAGGAGACTTAATTGTTGAGAACAGGTTTCAAGGAGAATACATTGGAAACGTTACTGAAGCTGAAGGCAAGCCAAGCATGATAGTTGTTGATGGGCAGGAATACCAATTAATAAAAGGAATATATTATAAAGGCGGCTACCAGGGAGTGGCTTACGCTTTAGGAACCCCTGAGGTAGTAGGAGCAATAATGGTATTCATAATACTATTAGTTTCAACAATAGCAATAACAGCGCCTAAGAAGTAAAAACTTATGAAAATCAGATTTCACTAATTGTCTTAGTTGAACCGCGCAAGCCAGTAACTATATCCCTTAATTCCTTAACCTGCTCAGCCATGCTTGGAACAAGTTTTTGCATTACCTTCTCTAAAGCTTTAATCTCAACGTCAACATCCTTCATTGTCTTATCATACTCCTCAACCTTTGTCATCATCACGTTGCTAATGTTATCCATGCGCTTAACCAAGCCATTAACCTTAATGTTAAGTTCGTCAATCTTTATCTCAATCTTGCCTTTTAATTCTTCCAGAGTCTTGAAACGAGCAGTAACATCCTTCCACCGCTCGTCAACGATTTCTTCAAGTATACGCTCCATTTCCTCAATCTTAGCTTCCCTGACTTTTTCCACCTTAGCCCCGAATACAGGCATTTCAGGCGCTTTAGATGGCGTCACTTCTCCAGGCATTGGAGGCGGCGGGAGCGGAGGAGCTTCAAGAGGTGGTGGCATTTCAGGTTCTTTAGGCATAACTGCAGCGCTCTTAACCTCTGCTTGAGTCAATGCATCCCTAATGCTTTGAAGTTTGTGCCCCTGACTCTTCAATTGATTAATTATTTGCTCATTAGTTAATCCTCTATCCCTCATGCTGATAACTGCTTGAACAGGGACGTCACTTTTACTTTCTTTCTTCTCTCCTTTTTTACCTAAAATTCCCATTCACTTAACACTCCTTGTTCCTAACTCTTTATTAATAACTTTTAATACATCTTTTTCAGTTAAATATCTTGTGGGGTCAAATAAGTCCAGTACTTTCTCGATAACTGCTAAATCAGAAATCCTTGCGGTTTCAGCAAGAGTTTTAAGCATTCTCTGAAGAGAATCAGTGATTTCCTCAACCTTCTTGTTTAACTCAATGGCTTTAAGATTAGTATTCTTTGTTGAATTTTTTAAGTAATTAACTTTAATGATTAAGTTTTCATCAACAACTCTTATCTTCTCACGATTCCTGTGAACTCTTTCTTCAATAATTCTTAAACGGTCATTAATCCTTGCAACGTTACTAATTAATTCCTTAATTAATTCTAACTCCTGCTCCTTAGTTGTTTTCTTCTTAGGGGCTTCCTGTTCTTTCGCATTCGGGATTTTAACTCACCTTAAAATATTTATCCTATTAAATACTTAAAAAGTATGAAGCACTAAATAAATATAAGGATTTTGGAGGGGTAATAATCAATGCCTGAGGACCCTAAAAAAGAAAAGAACTATGAAATTGAAAGGGAAGGGACAGAGGTTAACCTAATAATAAAGTGGAAAGACCCTACTAGTTATCCAAGCATTGAGAACAATCCTTTATGCATGGATGACACTGTTAACAAGTTAATGGAAACTGGTTCAGTAACGACAATAATATTCGAGGCTGAGAGGAATTATATTTACCCTTTAACGCAGGCTAAATTAATGAATGAACTTGCATCACTATTCATTAAACTGGTTAAGGAAAAGAAAGTGCTGTCAATAGAATTAATAAGCGAGAAGTGCAGAAAAGTAATTCCTGACTACGTTGTGAAGGTAAGAGAAATAATTAACACCCTGAAAAGCGACCCAATAGGCGCTTACTTAATTGCTTTAAGGCATTATAGGACGATAAGGTCAAGGCTTAAGATAACTGAAGGTGAGAGTGAGAGGAAATGCGTAACTGAGTATGCAGCAATAATTGAAGACATTGTGAAGGATATTGCAGGATTAAAAATAATAAGATTGATTAAGGATAAACTTCCAGGCTATAAAGTAGGTGACAGGGAATTATACACAGTGGTTTTTGAGCCAATAATCAAACCTAACTTCATGTACACGAGACTGATATCAGAGCCGCCGATGAGGGCTGAGGAGATTGACTCGTATAGGGTGGGGGAGAATGATGTAGTCGTATACGAATTACCTGATAAGATAAGGTATGTGTATCACATAGTGCCGCCGGAATTTAAACTTGACGAGAATGATTATACATTACTTGACGAGGCAAGACAGATAATGGTTAAATTCAAGCCCAGAAGGGAGGAATTCGTAAACCCTACGCGTATGAGGGAAGTATTCTTTAATATCGGTAAGGACTTGGTTGAGGAGTTAGCGCGCAATAATGAAATAAAGATGTCCTATAAGAAAATTGAAAAACTTGCAAGAATATTAATGAGGCTTACAGTCGGCTTCGGTTTAATAGAAGTGTTATTAGAGGATGAAAAAGTGGAAGATATTTACGTTAACGCGCCTGTAGGCAGTACGCCAATAATCTTCAAGCACTCGATTCACGGAGAGTGCGAGACAAATATTTATCCAAATATTAAGGAGGCAAAAGCCTGGGCTTCAAGGTTCAGAATGCTTTCTGGAAGAGCTTTAGACGAGGCTAATCCAGTCCTTGACACTGAATTAGAAACTAAAAAAGCCAGGGCAAGGGTTGCAGTAATACAGAAGCCTTTAAGCCCTACAGGTCTGGCATTCACTTTCAGGAGGCACAGGGAAAGGCCCTGGACTCTGCCGTTATTCATGAAGGTTGGGATGATAACGCCTTTATCAGCTGGCTTAATTAGTTTCCTGATTGACGGCGCGCGTCCAATGCTTGTGGCAGGCACCAGAGGTTCAGGGAAGTGCTTGACAGGGGATTCATTAGTGCAGCTTGCTGGCGGTTCACTTAAGCCAATAAAAGAACTGGTGGATAACGTGTTATTAATTAATAGTGAAAGAACAGATGATGGTTTTATAGGAGTCCCTGAGAAACCAATAAAAGTTTTAACAATGAATACTGGGAACTTGTGTTTTGAAGAAAAGGAAGTAAAAGCAGTTTATAAAAGAAAATATTTAACAGATGTTATTGAAGTTATGACTCGTTCAGGAAGGAAAGTGAGAGTCACGCCTGAACACCCGTTTTATACCATAAAAAATGGAGTGTTAACTGAAGTTTTTGCAGAGCAAATAAAGAAAAAGGATTTCATAACTGTTCCTGAAATATTAAGAACTCCTTTAAACTTGCTTGAGAAATACAAGCGCAGGATGAAATTAATTAATGCTGTTACTAATGAGAAATCAGGGTTTAATTATGCTTGTATTAATAAAAATACTTTATTAAAAGTACACTTGTCCCGGCCTGTTAAGATGCCTGAGTTTATGGACTTCATTAGTGATAGCCACGTTAATAAAAGCAAATTAATGTTCACTAATAGTGATGATTCATTAAGGAATTACTATGAAAAAACAGGTTTCAGTCATGAAGTGAAGAATGTTAAAGTAATCCCTAATATCAGCAAGCCCTTAAAAGAATTATATAAAGGATTATTCATGAAGAACTTGAAGGGTGATTTTGAAGGAATATGTAATCCAAGCAAGAAAAAATTAAAAGAAATACTTAATACTTTTGAAAGGAGAATTATTGAATTAAATAGTCTCAAATCAAATGAATTATCAAGATTTAAAACTATTATTGAAAACCTTAGGATACTAGCAGGCTCGGAAGTATTCTTTGATGAAGTAGTCAGTGTTGATAGAGTAATTAATGATGAAGGTTACGTTTATGACTTAGAGGTTGAAGGCACGCATAATTTCATAGCAAATAATATTGTAGTGCATAACACTTCATTACTGCAATCCTTACTTATAGAGATAATGAGGCGTTACAGGATAATCGTTATAGAAGACACTCTTGAATTACCTATTAATTACATGCGCAATATTGGTTACAACATTGTATCAATGAAGGTTAGAAGCGCTATTGTTGGAAGCAAAAGTGAGTTATCAGCAGCTGACGGCATAAGGACTTCACTGCGTCTTGGCGATTCAAGCCTGATAATGGGTGAAATTAGGTCCACTGAAGCAAAAGCATTATATGAGGCAATGAGGGTCGGCGCCCTGGCAAACGTTGTTGCAGGAACTATTCACGGTGACAGTGCTTACGGAGTGTTTGACAGAGTTGTTAATGACTTGGAAGTTCCAAGAACTAGTTTTAAGGCAACTGATATAATAATGATTGCAAACAAGATAAGAGACCCTTCAGGTTTAAGGGAAGTCAGGAAATTAGTTGATATAACAGAAATAAGGAAAGACTGGGAGGAGGATCCTGTAAGGGAGCATGGTTTCGTAACTCTAATGACTTATGACTCTAAATCAAATAAATTAGTGCCTACGAGGGACTTGCTTGAAGGCGAGAGTGAAGTGCTGAAAAGCATTGCCGGCAGGGTCAGGGAATGGGCTGGTAACTGGGATGCTGTCTGGGAGAACATTAATTTAAGGACTAGGACAAAGGAATTAATTAAGGATTACGCTGAGAAGTCAGGAGTGATGGAGTTGTACGAGGCTGACTTCATGGTTGAAGCAAATGATGCTTTCCATAAAATATTTGACAGGTTATCAAGCGAGATGGGCTACCCTGAAACAAAGGATGTTCTAAGATTATATGAGGCATGGCTTAAAGAAAAGGTTAAGGTGTTCAGGAAGGAGATGGATTTAAGTGGCAAAGAAAACTAAAGCGCAGATAGAGAGGGAGTTAAAGGAGAAATACTTAAAGGATAGAGTTAAGGAGAAGAAGCCTGAAACCGGTGCAGGCATAGAAGCGCAGAAAAAGGAAATAATTGCGCGTTCAAGGGAGTTTAAGATTTTTGAAAAAGAAAAAACGGCAGGAGGAGAATGGTTTGAGAAACTCGCTAAATGGTCAAGAAGTCTTGGCATTAAATTCGCTCTTGACCAGAAGACAAAGGATAAATTAGAAGTAAAGATAAGATTGCTTGGACTAGATGTTGAGCCAGCGGATATTTATTCGCTTGGCATAATGGCAATAATACTTTTCCTAATAATGGGTGTTATTGCATTCTTATTCGTTGGTCCTGGAGGACTATTGCTGGCAGTGGCAGGGTTCGGCGCGTTCATGTACATAACAAATTACCCTGACAGGATGCTTGATATTAGAAGAGCCCGCGCCTCTTCAGAATTAATACTGTCAATACTTTACATGGTTATCTTCATGCGCACAACGAGTAATTTAGAGGCAGCTGTTAAATTCGTTGCTGATAACTTGGAGACAGCGCTGGGCAATGACTTTAAGAAGTTATTATGGGATGTTCAGTCACGCAAGTATGCAAGCATGAAGGAAGCATTGGATAGTTATGTGTTGAACTGGAAGGAAACTTCGCCAGTATTTGTTGACGCAGTGCACTTAATTGAAGCAAGTCTTTACCAGGGGAGTGAGGATGCAAGGATTAGGATGCTTAATAAATCATTAGATTTATCTCTTGAAGGGACTTATGAGCAGATGATTAGGTACGCTAATGCTTTAAGGACTCCTATCAACATGCTTTACATGATGGGCATAATGCTTCCAGTTCTTGGATTAGTCATGTTCCCTATAATGGGTGCTTTCCTAAGTGATATTGTTAATCCATTAGCATTAATAGTGCTTTATGATGTTATACTGCCAATAGCTGTTTTCGTGTTCGCCAAGTACTCGCTGGCTAAGAGGCCTGCAGGCTTCCCGATACCGGATATCAGTATTCATCCTGACGTGCCGCCGAAAGGCAAGTTCTTCATGGGTAAAGGGGAAGGCAGGAAGGCTTACTCAGCATGGATTCCTGCAGCAATAGTCGCGTTCTTATTACTGCTCCCAATGTTCTTTTACTTTCCAATGTATGCTTCAATAAAGCCTCAGGAAATGGATATTTACGCAACACTGTTAATTGTTGCAGCGCCGGCTGCTGCAATGATTATTTACGGCAAATTACTTGCTACTTCAAGGATGAAGATTAGAAAGGAGTTGCAGGAGATTGAGCGCGAGTTCGCTGACGCAACCTTCCAGTTAGGTAACAGGCTTGGTGAAGGTTACCCTTTAGAAATAGCTCTTACAAAGGTTGCCAGTATTATGGGTGAGTCAGCAACTTCCAGGTTGTTCGGCGAGATAAGCAAGAATATTAATGAATTAGGAATGGATGTTGAATCAGCAATCTTTGACCCTAAGATTGGCGCGATTCGTTTTTATCCTTCAGCAATTGTTAAGAGTATTTTAAACGTTGCAGTCATGAGTGCTAAGAAAAGCCTTGACGTTGCAGCAATAAGTCTTGTTAACATGAGTAATTACTTAAGGGATATTCACAGGATTGATGAAAAAGTCAGGGATATATTGTCTGAAACTCTTTCAAGCATGAAGTTCCAGTCAAGTTTTTTAGCGCCAGTAATTTCAGGACTCGTTGTTGGATTAACAGCCATGATATTAATAATCCTTGACATATTAGGCACGCAGGTTGTGGGCATGATGGCTGATGAAGGAGGAGCGGCTTTTGGCATGGGTGCTGGCACATGGATTCTTGGGATATTCCAGGTTAGTAAAGCAATCCCATTATTTATTTTCCAGCCAGTTGTTGGCATTTACGTTGTTGAAATAATCATTTTATTATCAATGATTGATGGTGATATAGAGTTAGCAGGCGACCCTTTATTCAAATTTGACCTTATTTCAAGAATGCTTCCAATTGGTTTAATCATTTATGTAATAGTGACTTTCGCCGTCACTACCGTGTTCACTGGCATTGCAAGAGTTGCTGTGGAGGCAGGATTAGTGTTTGGTTAAAAAATGGTGCTTGACATTAAATGGGGTTCAGTATTAGGATTATTACTCGTAGTCATAGCAATATTCATTATTATTTTAATATTCATCCTTACTTTTACTTACCAGGCAGGTTCTCAAATAAACATTCCTTTTATCATATAATTATTTATTTGAAGAGCTAGTTAATTATTAATAGTGAGGCTTGGAGCAATTGAGTTAGGTTTTAAGGAGATAGTTATTGCAATACTTGCAGTAGTAATTATAATAATACTTACTTTACTATTCATTTTAATAGTTAATCCTGCTGTTGAAGCAGGCAGTATTTTCGGCAAGAGGAGTGTTATTGGATGAATCGAAGAGGCACTGAATTAGGATTTAATTCAATAGTGATGGTAATATTATTTGCAGTAGTCGCGTTCATCGTCTTGTCACTCGTGTTCTCTTTTTATCCAATAATTACTGGAGGGCTTTCTGACTCAATCTGCAAGATTAACGTGTTCTTCAGGGCTGCCACGCTCGGCAACCCCGTGGTTGAGACGCTTTTAGGTGCTGTTGGAACACTTACTGGAGGGTTTGGCGGTGCAGCAGTTAGTTTAATGTCTGTCCCTCTTGCCTGTTATCCTGGACCCGCAGTTGATTACACTGATTACGTCACGCTTGACGTTCTGACCAGGAAAGTAATGGATGAATCCATCAGGTGCTGGGATGTGTTCGGGGAGGGCCGGTGGGACCCGTTAGTGATGTACGAGGGAGGCAATCAATTCACTTGTTTTGAGCAAACAATTGACTTAAAGTGTGATTCATTAAGTGATGGCGTTTACCCTCAGTGGATTAAGAATATGTATGAAGAGTATGAGGATATTTATGATTCACTAACAGAGTCTGGTGGTTCAATAATCATTGACCAGGTATTCCTTAACAGGTATGCTGACACTCATTTTTATAGCATTGGTGATATTCAGAAAAGGTATTCTGACTTATTAGGCGCTGAGAATCCTTTTCTCGGGTTCAGAGGGATTCTTGGTTATAATATGATTTGTGACGGGAAAAAGCGGAAGTACGTGGTAGGATTATACTATATTGACCAGTTCTTCCAGGCAATTTCAAGAGTCAAGACGTCTACTGAGACGCTGTGCTACACTGTCTCTGCTTCCGCTTCTGCTGACCAGTTAATACTTTGCACTTATGATGTATCAACGGCGGTGGTTACTTAAATGGAATTTAAGACGATTGCAATTGCAGTAATAACAGTTATTGTGTTATTGATTTTAATATTATTAGCAATAACAATAGCTGGTTATCTGGAATCAGGAGTTAATGAATCAATTAACGTATTGAGGTTTTAGGTCTTGAGGTTTGCTACAGCTTCAATATTAAAACTGATTATAGTACTTATAGTAATTATTATCGTGGCAACAGCGGTTTCTAATTTCACTGCACCGATGACTGAGGATGTTCTTGACACAATCAGTGTGTTCATTCCTGACATCTCTTATTTTGAGATTCCGTGCGCTTACTTCTGCCTCTCTGACTTAAGTGATGAGGAAGTGGCGGTAATGAATTATGGAATATCTGATACGTTATGTATTGATGATGATGAGTGCTGTACGGCTTACTGCAAGTCTAACTGCCCGCCGCCTGAGTGCGAGAAGTACTTAATTAGTGGTTCCTGCACTTGCGGCGCCTGCGTTTGTGATGAACCAGATGATTCATGCAAGGAGTGCTGTAACTGCTGTGAAGATTATAATAATGGATTATTTGACTTGCCTGATGAATGCGAGGCGTGCTCTAGCAGTGAATTAGAGTTATGCCTTTTCAAGTGCAATAAAGTTAAGGGTTTTTGCGAGAAAAAGGAAGGACTTGACTTCTCAGTTATTGAACGACTGCCATTATATTTCTCGTGCAATTATCAATTACTTGACTTTGTCCAGATGGCATTAGAGTACGGCAAGTACAAGTATGATTATATTACGGAAACTATTAGGACTGCAATATCTGATAATTTGGTGTTTAAGTTAAATCAGGAAGTAATTAATTACCTTGACGAAAATAATCTGGATTGCAGTGATGTTGATGGAGTGAATGATGGCTGTGAAGCAAATCACATAGAAGTGATTGATGATATTATAAGCAAGACAATTGAAGGAGAAGTCTTTAATCATCCTTTTGTTGTTTCACAAAGTTCTGAGTTATCATATTATAATTACCTTGGCTGGGTTGTTATGGATTATGAATTAATAGAGGAAGTATACCTTTATGATTTAACAGAAGCATCTTATAAGACTCTGGTTGTGCGGGCCCCGAAGTTTTTGGATGCGTATTCAGTGCCTCAATTATGCTTTAACTGTCCTGACATTGTTTATGAAGAGACTACTGCAGTGTCATTCCTTAATTACTATGATGATGCAGTGGAATTTCTGCATAACTGCTTTAAAGGTGACTGCAATGATGAGGTGGAGATTCAGAGTTTAGGATTAATTGGTGGTTATAACATGCATAGTTTCTGCCTTAATAATCCTGGCTTAAAGAATTACGGTTACATTAACTGCCTTGACTTAAGAAGTTTAAAAGAACGTTTCGACCCGGTAAATTATACTTTAATGCCAAGGACTGGCATGGATTTAGTTAATCTTACTTGTTATAATGGCCCTTATGATGCATGCAATTATGAATTTGAGAAGTACGGGGCGGTTAGTGGCGGAGGGGACGCTGACCCTGACTGCCAGCCCGCATGGGAAACCATGATTCAAAAGAGAGGAACTTGCGCGGACCTTGCAATAATGGAGTACGCAGCATTCAGGACTTTAGGAATTCCTGACAGTTCATCAGGCATTGTTCCACCACCAATTACGGTTTCACTTGAGTTAGGCGCTTGCAGTCTTCCATGCCCTTGCATGGAGTTAGTGGAGCAGTGCGGTTATTATAGTGAAGAAATAAACTGCATTACTAATAATGAAGTAACTGTTGAACCATTAGGAGCGTATGGTTCGTATAATCCTTGTGATTATCTGGAGTCAGCGCCTGAATTTTACGGAGGCACGTACATCATTGATATTCAGGGTTCAATCTTTAACATTAACCAGTATCACAGGAGCGTGGAGCCGTACTGCAGGTATCGCCTGATTAAGTCATTTAATAATTTGGATGATGATTATTTATTAACAGAGTGCAAGACGCAGTTTGATGTAAATGAAGTGACTCATGAGAGTTATGCTGGAGTCGCCTGCGGTAATGAGTGGAGTGATGCCTCATTAAGTGATTTAGTAAATGCATGCGCTGAATTCCTTGATAACCCTGATGATAAGGAAGGGTTCATAGCGGATGTTGTGAATGAGTGTGGTGTTTAAAAGAAATGGACTTTGAAGCTAATCAGTTATTGAAGTTAATTCTTGTGGTAGTAGTGATAGTCATTGTTGCCTTAGTAGTTGTCACATTCCTTCCTCAAAACCAGTTAGTAGCAGCTATCAGCCGTGCTGAACTGCCCTTGCTTACTTCTGAGGACTTGCCTTGCATGCTTTCTTGCTACACGTCTCTCGGAGGTGATGAGGAGATAATTTATTCTGATTCATCATTCCTTAAAGTTCAGGATACGAGTGACGTAATCACTTTCTTCCCTTGTAATGAACATTTAATTCTTGCCGCGACCTTGGCGCTTGAAAATGCCAGGTGGAAGAATCCTATATTTCCATGGCCTATGGAAACAAGATGTTACCGTGATGCCTTATTAACTGAACTTGGCTTTGGGCAGAGGTGGGGCATTCCTTGGGGTTTTAGTGATAATATTCAGGATGATGATGAGGGTCACTGCTTCTTAGATGAGCAGACAGATGAGTTAAGTGAGATTGGCTTAAGCCAGCAGGAACGGGCGGTTACAGTAATGTATGATTGCCTGACAGGTGATTTTAACTGCGCCAGTTCTTTTTCAAAATGGCATTGGGGCATGTCTGATTTCTGCCTGGCGGACGACCACTTAAAAGGATTTCATAATATTCCATGCTGGAGCAGTATTAACCTTAATGATTTAGTTAATCCTGAGAATTTCAGGTATGATTACAGGAGTGGTGAGGATATTAATAATTACTTCAGGTGCAGTGACAGGGCTTATTCACTATGTTATGAATCAAAGCAGTACGATGATGACTGCCTGCCTTCCTGGGGGTTGCTGGACAGGATTGACCCTGACAATGGAGGTCAGATTTATACGCCTGTTAATGGCAGGTGCGAGGACTTTACAATACTTCAGTATTCATTATTCAGGGCGATAGGGGTTCCAGTTAATGACTTAAGTCTTAATATTCAGTACTGCGACCTTCCATGCCCCTGCAAGAAATTATTCAATGAATGTGAATTCAGCGTTGAGATTAGCAATTGTTTTTCCCAGTCAACACTGAATGTTCCGGGCAAGGATTCAATTAACGGGTGTACGAGCGGTAAGACGCAGAATTATCCTCCAGAGTTTTCCGGCAGTTTTAAGGTTGAGGCATATGAAGGGTTAAATCACTATTTATTCTATGTTGAGCAGAGGCAGGATGTAAGTGAGGATAATTTTTGCCATTATGATTATTCATTAACGCTTGATGGTGATTACAGTAATGATTACAGGACTGCCTTATTCTCCACTGACAATGTTGTGTCATTAAATCCGGAAACTGATGCTTCTTACTTGGGTGATGCTGCTTGTAATAATTTAAAAGAAAGCGTTATTAGTAGTCTTGTTTCAGGAGAGTCATGTGATTCAGTTAAGAATTCTGAATGGGGGCAGGATTACGCGTGCGGGTGCTTAGTTAATAGTGATTTTGGCAGAGGATTAAGTAATGCCTTGCTTGAGTACGCTGATGAGTTTGATACTGTTAAATCCTGTTTTATCCGCTCACTTGACTGCGACCCGTGCAGGTTTTATGGCGAGAACGACTTATTAGTGCTTGCCGGGCAGTGCGATTACTTCTTGTCAGAGCAGGGAATTGCAGTGGAGACTGAGTCAGGGGTTGAGTATGGCTTAACAATTACAGGATTAATTGAGCAGGGAATCTGTGATTAGGAAAATTTATAAACGTGCAAGCCCTAATTTTATTCTAATGAGGATTGGACAAGGATTGCCTGTTAACATGATTGTCCTGACTGCCTTGGCTTTATTAGTTCTTGTAGTGGTCGGAGCATTCTTTATTTCAGGATTCGGTTCAGCAGGTGCTAGCATGCAAGTAGTTAATGCAACTCAGGCAAGCTGTCAGTCAGACTGCCAGGCATTAACGACAATGGCTTATAATTACAATGACTGCGGTGCATATGGCACAAAACCTGTTAGCTCTAGTGCGTGCCCAGGCTCTGGTAGTAGTGGATTAAAAAGCACAACTAAAGCCTGTGTATATGCCATGGATTGCGCGCCAAGTTTTGGAACGTGTACAGTAACCTTAAGTGGTGGCGCAACATGCGGAATTGAAGAGTTTCCATAGCAGTTGATGATTTATGAGTAAAGCACAAGGATTGCCTGTTAACATGATTGTCCTGACTGCCTTGGCTTTATTAGTTCTTGTAGTGGTCGGAGCATTCTTTATTTCAGGATTCGGTTCAGCAGGTGCTAGCATGCAAGTAACTAATGCAACTCAGGCAGAATGCCAGGCAAAATGTCAGGGGATAGTAACATCAGCATTTAATTATGAGACGTGTAATGCCTTAGAAGGCAACCCGCAAGTAGAGGAGTACATAGCAACTGATGGCTGCGCATCACAGTTCGGGGCGTGCACTGTAACTGTTAGAGGTGGAGTAAGCTGCGCCTGTGATATTGGTGGTTGCACTTAAAAAAACATTTGGTTTCGCATGAGAGCCGGATTCCCTGTAAAGAAAGCATTATACGTGAGCATAGGCTTGCTTGTTTTCTTCGCTTTAGGAATATTCTTCTTAATCACTTTCATGCGGGCTGAGGGAGATGTTGCAGCAATTGGGCAGTCACTAACTCACTCTGAGTGCCAGGACTCGTGCCAGGAATTCCTCGGGCAAGCATTTAATTACAATAACTGCGATGAATTCAAACAGAAACCAGCAGTGCAGGAATACTTAAGTGACTGCGTGAATAAGACAGGGGCGTGCGAGGTGTCAACCAGGGGAGGGCTTTGCATTATTCAATAAATTTAATAAACACTTAATGATTCTAATTTAAATTAGATGAGCAGGAAAGCACAGGGCATGCCCATACAAATGATTGGGGTAATAATTTTAGTTGTCTTAGTAGTAGTTGCTGTTGCAGTGTTCTTCTTTGCAGGGTTATCAGAGCAGGGGGGTATAATCTCAGGCACGAGCAAGACTGTTACTGAAGGAATTAATATTTCATCAGCATTGGAAACTCTTCCTGGCTGGCAGTCAGGCGAGGATGGTGCGTGAATGGAAATAGGTATCAGCACAATAGGAATTATAGTATTACTCGTAATAGTTACTGTTGGACTAGTAATCTTCCTGATATATGGTGTTGTTCAGCAGACTGACATATTAAATGATACTCATACCACTATTATTGGCAACTTGTCAGACTTGATTGATTGAGAGCAACTCTTTTAGAAAAAGGAATTTTTTAGCAGAAATAACTGAGAACAAAATTTTAATAATAAGGAAGCATTAGGATTTAATTAGATGCGCAGAGGGATAATTGGTGAGGTTTTAAACGTTGTGATAACCCTGTTAGCAGTGGGTGTTGTTTTTTCAGGCGCGTTCTACGTTTATAATTCTTTCCTTGCTAACACTCAGAAATCTGATGCTGTCAGGGGTTTTGAGAACTTCATAAGTCCTATTTCAGAAGCGTGTAATAATCCTGGTCAGAGAGCTCTCGCGTTTGATGTTAGGCTGCCAACTCTTGACTTTAATTATGTTTACGGCATTTTCCAGACAAAACTTGGCAGTGGTGAAACTTACTTTGAGGATGAGTCATACAAGTATCCGCAGGCAATGCTTGAGAAGTGCACTGACCAGTACTGCCTGTGCTTGTTCCAGATGAGGCGCAAGTTATGGTCTTCATGGGCTTATACTGAGACGCCTGATACTTCTGATATTTGGGCGCAAGTAACCACTACTGGTCCTTGGGTTTTTAAGCCCAGCGATGCAGCACCATTATGGCATTTTAATACTCCAGGAATTACTGCGCTGACAAAGTTAATGCCAGTGATTCTGATAAGATTTTTTATGAACATAATTCAAGTAATAACTCTTACTTACATTGTTCCTTCACTCACAGGGGTCGCTGCTGCATGCAGCCCTGAGAAGGGTCCTTGGGCGTTAATAACATGTCCTTTAGCTTTTGGAGCTCTTTACGCTATTTCAGGATTCGTCTGGGTGTTTATTGAGGAGTTAATTCACAGGACTTTTGAGCCATTGCTTTTTTATAATTACCCTCAGAACTTAATGACTCAAGGCAGTAAGGACATGCTTGAATGGAAGGATGGCGACGGGACATATGACTGTTATGCAGTCATGAAGCCGGATGATTGGGCTGTATTTGGCGATATTTTAGAAGATTCTTTCTCCTCAGCACTTGAGGCTGGGTATGAATACTTCATTAAAGGATTAATTAAAGGATTAACTAAAGGTTTATCCAGTGTTGCCGGGAAGCTGGATGAAGCTCCTTCAGGTCTTCTGGCTTTTCATAAAATGTCTCAACTTGGAGCAGTAATGGGTTCAAAATGGTTTAAGGTTATTAAGTATGCTTTAGTAGCAGGCCTTTGGACGTCTAAACTAACTTTTTTTCCTTTAAGGCGTTCATTAGCCCAGTTCGTGCTTAAAACACCTAAGCCTGTTGATTTAAGCCCTTCATGCAATACTGCTGAAATACTGGCTAAGAGACAGGCAACTGACCTTGACTGCTTTGCTGGCAATCCATTTTTAGGCAAGTGCTGGGACAAGGGCTGGGGCAGGCAATTAGCTCCTGAACAAACTTATGACATGAAGGTTTATGACCTCTTTCCAAGCGACTTATCAGTCATGACATGCGTTAGTATTGATGAACTCGGACCTAACTGCGGCAATGATCCGGTAAAATTAGTTGCTGACACTGATTACTTTTTGTTATTCAGACTCACTGACCCCCTGAATTACCCGATGGACGCGATTTACTGCGGTTACCAGGAGTCAGATCAGACTTATGAAATGAATATTTTTGAAATGATATTAGGAGCAAGAAGTTTGTGGGGTAGTTTTGCCTGGGTTTATGATATCCTTAAAGGATTTCTTGACATAATTATTGGCGACATATTACTGGCAGGAATACATAGTTCAAAAGGAATGTTCATTGACTGCGTGGTGCCGCAGTACGCGATGCAGGGAAAGGCAGAGTACTTTCAGTATTGGATTCCTTACCCTGACTTATCAAATGTCTGGAGTTATGACGGCAACATATTCATGCTTGAAGCAGAAGTTAATATTAAAAGCAGTGAGAGTGATGTTTCAGCGTGCAGTCATGATGCATTGCTTGACATGACTGAATGCGCTTGCAGGCATAAATTTTGGGAGGATTGTTCAGAACCGGTTCTTGAATACTACTCAGACTGGGATATTCTTAAGGATATAATTGAGAGCACTGACTTCCTTGATTCAGTGTTTGAAGATGAAATGGTGTCAGTCAGTGAGTGCATGCAGATTACTCGGTGCGCAGAGGAATTAAGTGAATGCAAGAACCCTGTATGTTCTGGCACTCCAATAACCAGTCTTTTAGCTTCTTTGATAAGTTGGAATAGTAAGATACTGGCATTCCTTATCGGGGACAGTACGATAGAGTTTGAATTAGGGTATTCAGAACTTTCCGGAATTTATGAAAAATTAAAGGCAGGGTCAGTTAGTGAAGACACGCTTGATGAATTATATTCAATTTTATACAAGACAGCAGTTAACACTGACTTCAGGGAATCCACTAATATTGATTTCACTGAGGCACCTGACTCTTACGCATCATGCTTTGAAATCTACGAAAGCGAGTATAATAGGTGTGAGCCCGGGATTTACATTGAAACAGTTGGAGTGCTTAAATGAATCGTAAGGCAAGTATTACAACCTTGCTGATAGAAGTTGTTTCATTATTAATTTTCGGCATGGTCGTCCTGACATGGTTTGGAGGTCTGGAATCATTAATTGGCGGTTACTCAGAGTCAGCCGCGCTCAGTGGTTTCAGACGGTTCCTGGAGCCGATTGAGGCAGTGTGTCGCGGCGCTACTAATGAGGCATTGGCTCTTGACTTGTCAATCAGCACTTTCGGGCGGACTAACATTATTTCACAAGTGTATGTTCCGCAAAACTTCTTAAGCCAGCCTGAGGATGCTGGAATGCTTCCAGCGCAGATGAGGAAGTGCGTTGGCGCGAATTGCCTCTGCCTGTTCCAGTTAGATGAGTGGGAGGGTAATTGGGCTAAGTGCACGACTTCTGATTGGGATTCAACAATCCTTGCTGACGCGAAGGCTCCTGGCTGCCCGTTCTGGTATTACTCGCCGCCAGGCATTATGGAGCAATTACTGGCTGACACTCTTGCACTTCTTGACTTAGGGACCACGATACTCACTAATGAAGTAATAGAATTAATTGAAGGCGTTGAACGCAATGTTTATTTTTACTCTGCGCCCGAATACTTCGGCGGGTGCGCGCTGGCTGACAGGGATAACATTACTATTTCAAGTTTTACTAGTGACACTGCCACTTTTGACTGCGACTTATTAATTAATCATGACATTTATGACCTCTTAGGAGAGGGGGCAGTGACTGTTAAGAACAGGATTAATAATAACATAATAATTGATAAGTCAAGTGAGTTGCAGGAATTAATTAATACAGACTTAACAGATTATCTTGCTGATAGGACTGAATTAATGGTTACTAATTCAATAATTGATTCCTCACCTGAGTCCATTAGTGCCTCAGTTAATAGTGAAGTCAGCTCCTTGCTGGAGGATTCAGTTAAGACTGGTTTTAGTAATTTGGAAGAAGACATTAGTAACACCATTCTTTACTTCGTATTGCCTGACCTTGGCTTAATCCCTGTCCAGGATTCAGGGTCATATGATGATGATTTAGTGAATTGTCCTTCCTGCACTCCTGATGGCTGTGACTGCACGCTTAACCCTTCATTAGTGGATTTAATCATGAATGATGACTTAATGTGGGATAAAGCGTCAGACGTTACTGCAGTAGGTGATGGTGTTCTAAGTGTTTTTGCAAAAATGATTTATGATGAATTAAATGAATCATTAGGAGGTGTTGAAGGTTTTTATTCTTACCCTGATTTAGGAGCAGACATTCATAATAGGTTAATTAGTAATATCAGTTACTCATTTAATGACACTCTTGACAGGGTTAATGATGAATTTATTTATGAATTAGCTGGCACTGTGTGCAATCAGGTTTATAACCCTATAGGAGAGGTTTATGGTTTAAGCAGTGAGACAGAATCAAATGTGAGGAATAATTTCACTTACGAGATGGGCAAGTCAATTATTTTTGATGAATTAGAAGCAGGGTTAAGAGAGCATATTGATGATTTAAGTTATTACGCTATCCTCTGTTCTATTTATGATTTAGATGAGCTTGTGTTTGAGAGTATTTTAGAAACTTATTCGGCAAGAGCGTCTGGTAATGATTTAGACCCGCTTATTAATTTAATGGCAGAAAAGATTAGTAGCAGGAGTGGTGGTGATGTTGTCTTTGAGGACGCGCTTGACGCTGTTACTGCTTATTCAGTTTTATTAAGGAACAATCTTACTCAATCATATAATAAGTCACTGCAGGATAATTATGTTGAGGATGGAGGGACTTGTTACCTTCCTTCACCAGGCAGTTTTAAATCCTTAATTTTTGAAGGTATTTATGATGCAATGAATGAGAATGAATTTAATGATTATTATAAGACAGACATTTTTAAGACGCCTTTTTTTAATGACTTAAATGCATTGTTTAATGATTATACTGGACGCGCAGTTAATGAATTCCTTGAGTTAATATTTAATGAAGGTTACTTGGGTGATCCTTATCCTAATTTTAAGTCATTAATTAGCAATTTGGTTGATGACTTAGTCAGTGATTTTAATTTGGCTTTAATGGATGCAGTGGATGAAGCCCTGGAGCCTGGCGAGGTATCAAGAGTTAAGTGCTGGCCCGGACCAAGCGGCTTGCATTCAAGAGAAAGTGATTTTAAGGGCTGGTTTAAGGGTTACAGTAATATTAATGATTTATTGTCATTGAACAGGTACACGAGCACTGCCCGGCTCGTTCCTCAATTATTATCAAACTTAAACCCTTTCTTTAAGTCTAATAAAGCGTTATTAGTGTTCTTCTCTGGCGAGGAGATTGTTTCAAGAGTGTCGGATTCTTTTACAGAGAAGATAGAGGATGTTCTTTTAACTCCGCATTTTACTTTAAGCATTACTGGCTTTAGCATTAAGAGCAAGATTTTAAAGAAAATCGCGTCAGGGCTTATTAAAAATTTTCTGAAAGGATTAGTAAAGAAGTTAGCCGGCATGGCTGCTGGTTATTTTTTTAACCTGGCAATAGCATCCTTTTATTCAGATGTTTTTGACTCTGGAGGATTTGTTGAGGAAATCATGTACGCTGACGGTGCTATCCGGACTTTTAATCCTAACAGGATGAGACCTATTTCATGCGTCCGGCTTGATGAGTTAGGATGCGGTACTAATGAATTAATCTGGGTTAATGAGTCAAATTACTGTTATACCAGGGTGGTTTTAAGGGAGTTAGGAGACCTTGACCTGTGGATTGACGCGTTAGGAAGCATTTTTGGTTTAGCTTCAGAGGACTGGTACTGTAATAATAAGGATGTTGAACTTGGGCCATTAGGTCAGTTAGGCACTGCTTTTGAGAACGTCTGCAATTACTCGGTAGGGGAGGCATGTTATCGTAATACAATGACTGCATGCTTTTCATTCACTTGCGATGACGTCTGCGAATCAGCTAGTTTTAAGTCAGGATTAACCTGCGAGGAGAAGCAGGTCAGGGCATTCCAGTACTGGGTTGGGGCTTACGGCGACCCTGCAGGTTTTGGAGGGCCATTCATTGATAATATTAATAAATTAAGTGTTAAAAGATATGGTGAAAGTGATTACGCGTGGAGTAATGGCATTGTATTAACTGCTGAAGGTGTTTATCCTGCTTTCGATTAAGGCGCAGGGGTCTGGAACTTTTTTAATAGTTCAGATTGCGATAATAATAATCGCTGTTATTGGTCCAATGTTCATACTGACAGGGATTAGTAGTTTTATTCAGGAGCAAATCAGCATTGTTATTGGCATTAAGTTAACAGGCAATCTTATCTCATTAGTTCAGAATTCATTATACGCCATGCCTTCCGGAGTCACTGATGTCAGTACCGGGCTGCCAGGCAGCTGCATCACGGATAAATGCCTTGACTGCGGGGTCGCGTTTGACCCTTTGACAGTGCAGTTATACCCTGTTATTCCTTTATTAATGGTTTACTGCGACTGCGATAATTATCACGCTGATGGCAGGCCTAAGAGGGAGAGTAATCAGGTCATTACTGAAGTAACTGCTAATGAGCGCGGGCTTGTCTGCGACGGAATGTGGATTAAGAGGATAGAGCCGGTAATGATTTACCGCAACCCGGACAATGGTTCGCCTGGTTCTTATGGAGTTAAATTCACTTTCAGGCCTCACCCTGAGAATGATTTTTACTGGAATCCTGTGCTTGTGCTTGGCAAGGGCAGTTTTTACAGAGGGGCTAGTGATTATGAGGCTTTTTCTGAACTTTACTTGGACCTTAATGATTTTGAGGCAGTGAGGAGGGCGCTAGTAGTGCCTAAAAGCGTTATGCCTAACACTTTTAATTTATATGAAGGCAACCTGACTTTTTATGCATCAACTTACTGGAATCATGTTTCAACCGCTGATTTCAAGGACAGTTTAAGGGAGGGGCTGGGCGGCTTGTTATCCGAGTTATTTAAGTCATGTGATAATGGATGGGGTGATGTTCTTTATGATGAAATTCCTTACTGGAATGACTTAAGTGAGAACTTCACGGTTATACTGCCTTCTGGTTACAGGATAATTAAGCGTTCAGAAACCGTTTTATGCGAGGAGTACTGCCCCGGGATTCATAGTTTATCAAGCGATGCCTGCCCTGCTGATGGATGGGTTAGGGATGTTTGTTATGATTTAAAGGATATTTCAAAACTTGAATGTGATGAGGAAAGTAATGAGTCATGCTGTGCTGATTATGAATTCATGATTGGAGGCATGTGCGTTGAAGAGTCATGTACTGGACAAGTAAATGACACTAATATTAATTCATTCTTATTATTGTATAATAGTTTTTATCCTGAAACAGATATTGATATTACGTTAGAATTGGAGACTGATTATGAATTATGCTATCCTGGCGTGGGGGATGACTGTGATTATTATCATCTTACTGAAGCAAGTGTTTACATGGATTATTACACGCAGAGGGGAGGTTACTGTATTAGTCCTGCCTGCCAGGAGATTAATTATTTTCCTTTTGACAGTGTTTTGTGGGGTCCTGGTTTTTCTAAGGACTGCATGATTACTTTTTACTGTGCAGAGGACAGCAGTGTTGGGTTCATAGTAACCGCTGATAGTGATGACCGTCCATGCGATATGGAAGGCTTGACCAGGATGATTCCTTTTCCTGATGGATTGAATGTTACTTTTTATGATAAGGACAGTTCATTGTTCAGCTCTCTTTTCAGGCAGGAATTCCCTACAGAGCAGGAGTATAATTTCAATGTCATTTATGGCGGTCCTTATGAAGGCAATGATTTTGACGGGTGCGAGGGTGTGAGGATTCAGGGAATGGTGACTGGTCACATGTCTTCTTTTAAGGGCAATGCTTTTGAATCATTAAGTGAGGGTATGGGTCTTGATTACTTGTTGAACTGCAAGTTATCCATGTATAATGCATCACCAGAAGGGGTTAAAGGTTACAGGATTGATTTAAGCATGGGCAATGTGACATTATATAATGACTTTGGTTTAGGAGGTTATAAGCGTGTTGAATAGGAGGGCTGCCGCGTCAACAATAGTATTATTATTCGTTTCAATAGCCATGGTCATGTCAACTTCAGTTATTGCAGTTTTAATTATTGACAGTGTTGACCGTTCTTTAATAACTACTGGCAGGGCTGACTGGACTACTGAGGCATTATTAATTGCTAACCGGTTAATTAATAGTGAGAATTGCTTTGCTTATGTTAAGAAAGGCGTTTTTTATGATGTGCTTCAGCAGGGAAGTGTTGATTATAACTTTATTGATAAAATAACTCTTCCTAACTCAATTGATGCTAATAAGTTAAGCGTTGAACGCCTGAAAGCGTGCACGCAGTTGCACACAAAGGAGTATTATGTTTTCATAGGAGTTAAGGTTTATGATGAGTCAGGTGCTCATTACTTGTTAGGTGATGATGAGGGTTACGCTTCTTACCTGCATTTTGATTACTTCTTTAATCCTAATACTGATGTGAACGTTGTGCTGCCAGTGAAAATTATTTATGATAACAGATTCTCTTATGGTTATGTTGAAATATTAATCAGTGCTTCAGCTGAATTATTTAAGGCGAGGGTGTTGTGAATTGAGTCGTAAGGGTGCAATGGAGGGTTTGATATTTGAGATAATATTCATAATACTTGTTACAGTAATCATTTTATTATTGCAGTCTTTTTACGTTAATAACTTTTTTCTTGCCGGCGTGATTCAGATTCAGGATAATAATTTTAAGTATACTTGTTCAACGACTCTGCCGTTAATGGTTGGTAATGAGTATATTAAAGTCCTGGTTGAGGAGCGTTTAGGCGCTGTTGACTTATTATTTTCTCAGTTAGGGATTAGTGAGGCGAGAACTTACCCTACTGCCCAGTACTTGAGTGATAAGTCGTATGAACTTTTTCCTTTGCTTGCTGGCAGGATGGGTTTCAGGGTTACTGTTGGTGATGTTGAGGAGACTGCCGGCGCTTTTAGCGAAGGATTTACTGTCTGCAGGTTCCCTCTTCACGGGATTGAGGATACTGGAGTGGTTGAATTAAGTTTTAATTTGCGCGGTTCAGGGGTGTCAGTATGAGGGCTTACTTATTATTAATTATGGTAACAGTATTCTTTATCAGCACTGCTTTCGCTGCCTGTGATTGCCCTGACTCTCCTGACCTTTGCGGTGCTGGCTGTGGTAAGACTTCTTATAATTGTGGTTATTGTTCAGGCAGTTCTTACAGTTGTGATGTATGGGATGATACAGACCCGTCTCAGACTCTGAATTATGAAGATGAGTGCGCTCACTTGGGCTGTAGCTGGGCTATAGGGCATTGCGGTCCCACGACAAAGGCTGAGTGTGGTTACTTAGGTAAAAGTGACTGCAGGCAAACTGATGGTCAATGCTATTGGGGTTCGTGTGTATTATATAAATGTTGCAGGGGCGGCACTTACCGTTGCTCTGGTATTAGCGGAGAGTCTGATTGTAAGGGAATTGACGCGTATGGTGGTTGTAATTGGTATGAGGCTGATTGCAGTGAAACTCCATGGGCATGTGATTATTGGAATTGGAATCAGGGTGGTTGTGATAACCGTGTGACTAATTGTAATTGGACTCCTTATGAGTGCTGTAATCTTACTCAATGCGAAAGCAAGTATCCTGGAAGTAATGTGTATTGTAATGGAGAAACTGGAGTTTATGCGTGCAGGGATTTGCCTCTTTGCGGTGAGCCATGCAAGTATTGCGGTTATGATGAGCACCTGATAAGCGAGATTCTTGATGGAGTGCAGCCAGCAAGAACGATTTTAGGGACGGATAATATTGCACTTGACGGGCAGGCTCTTCAGAACAAGATTAATGATAGTGGTGTGGGTAAAAATTCTTATTTAAGCAATGATTTTACTGATGATGTTAATTTTAATTCCTGTTATTACCGTATTGAATGCCTTGGCACTGTAAGGGGGTGGGATAACCCTTCTAACTGGGGGTTCACTGAGAGCACTGATTTACTTAAGATATTGAATGATGACGGCAGCGTTGTGGACCGCGTGTGCGGTGAATGCATTAAGTATGATGAAGCTGGTGATTGCGTGGAGGAACTTGACTGCTACGGCGTTGTCAGTGAAGGGGATTACTGTATTAATAAGATTTCATGCGTTGACTGCATTGAGGAGTACTGTGAGCAGGGGCAGTGTGAGGATTTTAAGTATAGGCGGTTAATGGAGGAGGATTATGATTTCTATTATCATTGCACTTGGCTGCCTCGTGATTACGGCGGATGGGCTGGCGTTAGGGAGTACTGTCCTCCTCCAGGCTTAGTTGTTAATGCGGGTTATTATTCTCTTTGTTATTATCAGGAGGATGTGAGTGAGGAGCGCTGCGGCGTGAACGGGTGCAATGTTGAGCGTGACTTCATGTTTGGTGATAACTGGGTATGCGACCCTGAGAAGGGGGCTATACTGAAGATTCCGTGCCCTACATGTATTTCTGAATTAGTCCTGCAGGTTATTCCTTCAAAGCTTAATTTTGGAGTGCAGAATATTTCAAAGTTAACTCCTCCTTCAAGAACGCTTATTGATTCATGTTCTTGCGGTGCGCAGGAGGCTGCAATGGATTTCGTGCCTCCTGAATTATGTAATGATAGTTTAGTGATTGATGAGTTTCATATCCCCTCCCGCGCCCCTGACTGCGAGTGCCCTCTTCCTAATAAGACTTTGTTTCTTGCAATGAACTGGACTGATGAGGAGGTGGATACGGGTTATTTCACTACTTATAATCTTGAGTTAAGGCATCATGACCGCTGCGACCGCTTATTCCCTCTTAATGACGGTGAGTGTTATTGGGGCGGGGCTCTTAATTATTCATTAAGTCGTTATGGTCTTAGTTTAGGCGTTAATCGCGGGTCTAACTTAATTAATGAGGATGTGTGGTGCAGTGATTCTGGTGAAGGAGAGTTCTGCAGTTTTTACAGTAATCGTTTGTCAAGGGTTAAGTATGATCTTAAGACGCTTGTTGACTTGACTATTTATGCTTACAATGAGGATAATGTGGTGCCTGTTTACTTGAGCACTTTTGGCCGTGGAGCGCAGTTCAGGGATGATGACGGGCAGGCAGAGTCTAATTTACTGCTTGGGGCGGGTGATGTTTTTTCAATTAGTTTTAATGTTGGTGAGAACGTGACTCGTGAGGATTATGGGTTTGCTCAAATAATGACTGAATGCTTTACTGATTCAGGTAGTGTGGATTTAAGCGTTAGTCTTGAAGGAGTTGATTTGGGTGTTATTGTTTGTGATGACATTATTTCATGGCATGAATTCGTTTTTAATCCTTTAGAGCTTGGTTATGACCTTGCTAATGACTGGTATGAATTTTCCTTTATTCCTGATGGTGATGTTCACATTAGTGTTGATGTGGATAATGATTATCAGACGAGTAATTATTATTACTTGGTTAATGATGTTTCATGCTCTTTTGATGAATTCAGTCCTGCAGAGGAGTCAGCGGGCATTAATGCTGATTTATTTAATTTCTTGAGCATTGAAGGTTTTGATGGTGAATTCTTTTACGTTTCAGGTGATTCCGTGTTCGTTGATGGCAGTGAGTTTGATGCTTCGGGCGTGATTGCTTCTGGTATTTCAGGCATTGCAGGTGTTGATGATTATTTGGTAGTGCTTGACGGTGTTGGTCTTTACTCGATTAGTGCTTTTGATGTTGAATTCCTTAATTTAAGCACTAAGGGCGCGTTTTACATTCCTCCTGAGATTAATTCTTATGATTTTATTCTTGGCGCTGACTTGGTTGAGGATTCTAGTGGTGATGAATTAATTGCTGGTAATGAGTCAGGAGTCACTATTTTTGAGCATCAGTCTCCTCGTTTAGGTGGCAAGATTGTTATTCCTACGAGTGGTGAGGTGACCATGCTCGCGTTAGGCGGTTCTGGTGAATTATTTTACGGCGTTGAGGGTGAGGGGGTGTTCATGCTTGATTATGATTTAATTCCTGAGCTCGTTTACCCTGAGAAGTCTGTTTTCGCTGCTAGTGATTTTTTAGTTTTGGATTATGATGGTGACGGTGATTCTGATATTATTGGCTTGACTGGCGAGGAGTCATTAGGGGTTTACCGTAATTATGGGCGTTTAGGATTCATTCCTTTGGATATCACTAATGCTTCTCCTGAGACTGGAGTCAGCTTTCTTGCTGCCGGTGACTTAAACCTTAATGGAGTGGCTGATTTCGTGTTCAGTAATGATACTGGTAAGTTCTTTTTTGCTGAGTTAGTTAATAGTGATTTCCGTTTCACTGAGTTAGGGTTGTCTCCTTCTGGTTTTAACTTTTTTTCCAATCATTCAAGTATTTTATTCATAAATAGCGGCGTTATTAATAGGATTTCAGGCTTCACTGTTCCTTATGCGTGTGATGGTTTGGATTTTAGCAGTGCTGCTCCTCTTGTGCGTTTTGAGTATGGTGATGTGAATCCTGTCACCGTTCTTGACCAGTTATTTCCTGATTTGATTGTGCCTTCCGAGTCATTGAAGGTTAATGAGTTTTATGATGAGATTAGCCCTGCTCATGATGAGTCGCAGTTTGGCAAGGTTTTGTTTTGTGGTGAGGATTACTGGTTTAACGTTTCCTTTAATCAGAGGGAGCTGCGTTTCGAGCCTTATGATTACTTTAATTTCACTGTCAGGATTGATGACATGCCTGTTTACTGTACTAATACTGCCGGGCCTGACGGCATTGGGCTTCCAATATTGAAGAAGGATTTTATTTCTCAGGAAGTCTTTTGTCATTTGCCTGACTGTAATCATGGTTTTCCGCGTCCTTATTCTTTTGATATCTGCACGCGTGCCGGGGTTATTGAGTATGAGAATTGTTATTCTTTTAATTCTGTTGTAGCGCTTGCCGGCAGGGCTGACATCAGGTTGGATAATACTTCTCCTGCTGGTAAGTTTGAGTTATTAGCGTGCCCTCAGCAGGCTGATGGCAGCCCTCCTGTTGATGGCAGTATGTATAGTTTGTTTGCTTCGCCTAATGAAGTGTATTATCCTTATGATTTTAATGGTTTGTATGATGAAGTGACTGGTTATCAAATCCTTGATTCTGATGGCAGTGTTGTTTGCAGCAGTAGTTTTGAAGTCATGCCTTCTCTTGTGCCTGGTGTTCAGTTAATCAGTAATTGTGTTGAGGTATTGACTCCTGAGTCTGATTATAAGTTGCGTGTTTTCATTAGTGATTATTATGATAAGATTTTGATTGATGATTTCTCTCTTGTTGATTGGCTGTCGCCTGCTTCTGAGAACTGCGTTAATGGTGTTGATGATGATTGTGATACCTTTATTGACTGCGCTGACGATTATTGTGATGGTTATTCTGTTGATGGCTGGAAGTGCTATATGCTTGATAAGGTGGAGATTGATTGCAGTGATTTCGTTGATAATGATGGTGATTCCCTGTTTGACTGCGATGATGCTGATTGTCTTGGCATGACCTGTGCTGTTGGTAAGGTTTGCACTGCAATCGGCGTATGCGATGTTTCTTGTCTTGGCACTACCGCGTCCTGTTGTGTTGCTGGTGATTGTGCTTCTTATTGTGTTAGCTTAACTCGTTATTATAGTGGTTCCTGCCCTGTTGTAGGAAGTGCTTGCAGTTACTCAACGCAGTCCTGTGATGATGGTGTGATATGTTCTACTGATTCATGTACTGCTGCTAGCTGTAGTAATATACCTATAGCAGATGATACTACTGTTTGTGATACTGGTAAGGTATGCCATGATGGGCAATGCTGTGCATTTGTTGCTGGGTCTTGGGTGTGTTAATCATATTCTCCAGTATATAATTCTTTATAAAGGGAGGTTCATATTTTCTGTTTATGAAATTCAATAAAAAGAAGGCGGTTTGGAATGGAGTTAGTGCTGGTGCAGGAATTGTAGCAGAAGAGGTTGCAAGGAACACTATTGATTACACAAGGCAGGGATTGAATTTAATTGTTGAACAGTTTGAGAAGTCAGGTGCGGAGGATATACAACAGTTAGGCACTAAAATAACTGATTGGACATGGACTTCTGAAGATATATTTTGGAATGAGGGAACACAGCAGTGGGAATTAATTAATGAGATGGATTTCAGTGCTGTTCCGCAATTATACGTTAATGGTGGTAATCTTGGTTTTCAGACTTTGTTGTGGGCTGAGATTATTGGTGGGATTTTGCATGGCGCAGCAATGTATAAATTCAATAATGAGCATTTGAAAGGCGCTATTAAGACTGGCAGGAGAATTGGGGCTGGAATGGGTCTTGGGCAATTAATAAATGCCAACATTGGATTAAGTAACATGCCATACGTAATAGAACCTGATGTGGGAACCTACAATTTAATAGAATACTCTCAGTTTGGGGGTGTGTCATCTACAGACCTTGAGCCCGCTGTTTCGCAGGGGATTACTGCTTTGACGGCTTTAACTTATGCTGGTATTGCAACGATTCTTGGCGTGGAACTCGGCTTAGAATTCCTTGACTACTACAAGTCTAAGCGTGCAGGCATTAAATCCATGAATAGTGACGACTTCAAGAAGTTAGAGGAAAGAACTAGTTACTAATTATTATTTCTTTTTTTTCTTATTTTTTTACTTTTTTCTTTACATAGAATGAACTTTTAATAATCAGTAAATTATTTAAATTTCAATAATGAATAATACATTGGTGAATTAAAAAATGGGAAGCCAATTATTGGAACAAATCTTAGAAAGTACAGAGACATGCCAGAGGATAGACTTATACATTGTTGGAGCAACTGCTTTATACACAGGACCAATCAAGCCTTTTAAAATAAAACCAATAGATCTTTATCTAGATGGTGGGTTAAGAATTAATGAGAACACTACTCCAAACACAGTAATACTGAGAGAAGACTTAGACCAAATAGCAAATACATATATACACCATGATAGGGGTCCTGGCAGAATGGAAACCAAGATTTTAAAGTATTTAAAGTATTTAAAGGAAGAATAAGAAGAAAGATAAATGTTTATATTCTTTCTTTTTATTTATTTTAAAAAGAGGTGGAATAACATGTATGATGAAAAAGCTTTAAGTGAGTTTATTGGGCAGGATGCTGAGAAAGTTTTTAAGCCATTCTTATTGTTTTTGCGTGGGTTATATGAGGATTATTTGAAGGGCATTGTTACAGATTTAGAACTGTCAAATTCCACAGTGCATTGGCTTGTAGTAAATGATCAATGGAGTAATCTCTTGGTCAGAATTGATAAAAGAGTGTCAGATTTAAAATTTGGATTGGATGTTACTCATCCTGATTTTTCAAGAGAGAGAAAGGAGAAAATAGTAAAGAAATTAATCAATACAATTGATGAGATTCTCAAATCCAAACAGTAATTTTATATAATTGAAAGTTATTTTTTAGGATTTGATGAAAAATGAAAGAAGAACAAGATGCTTTGCTTGAAATGAAAGCTGAAGTTGATAAGAAAATCTTTAAATTAATAAATAAAGAATTGAATAAACTTGTTTTAGGATTAGAGGACAGAAGTCTGAATAGTAAAAATGTTAAGGAAAGGATAGGGGAATTAATTGGTGGAAGAACAAAAGAAATAGCTCTTTTATTAGGAAAATTAATTGAAAAGCTGAACAAGAAAGGAGTAAAGAACGAGGAAGTTGATAAATTAAAAAAGGAATTAGCAGCAAGGTTATTACATCAGGTTGATAATGAAGTAGGGCGACTTTCTTTAGATTCTGAAATTAAAATAAGTTATGCTCAGAAGTTATTTGAGGAGCTTGGGGAAACTGAAATGGCAGGAGTATGTGATAAACTTGAAAAAGCAACTCATGAAATAAAAGAATATTTTGAACAAGAAACAGAAAAATATTATGCTCAATTAAGTAAAATGGGTAATTAAGAGGAAATGTTTAAATAAAACCTTCTTTATTTTTCTTTAATCATGGTAGAAGAACTAGATTTGAGAATTAATGAGTATTTGCAAGAAAAGTTTTCTCTTTCAGTTAGTAAGTCTTCTTACTTTCTTCACAGTAATTGGCAAGAGTTCTGTTTAAGCATTGGGCAAGACCATTCAATAGATTCTTTTTACCTGCCACGCTCTTTTCAAGCCCATTTAAATCAAGATTCTGAATTCTTAACTTTAAATTTTTTACACGAGTTCTTTGGTCATGGCTTATTCGCAGAGAATCATTCAAAAGGAAGAGAACTTCATGATTTAGAGCAGATTCTTTATGAAGAAGAAAAGAAAAACTTCCAAGACAAACAGATTCCAATTAAGGAACTTAAATCATTTAGAGAAGACAATCCTGTTTACAAAAATATTGTTCAATCTTATGATGAGAACCTTAATTTACAGGAAGGATTTGCTATGTGGTTAGAATGGCTCTTGGCAAAGGAATTTTTGAGTGAAGATGCTTTCTGGGAAAAGCAAGAAGTGTATCTCAGAAGATTTGGTAAAGAATATCAAAATAATATTAGCTTGGTTAAGGAATTTATTAGTTATTCTAAGACTTTAACCCCTCACGCCTTGCTTTTTGATTTAGGTTTGCCTAAACATTATGATAAGAATGTTTTACTAGAAATCTTAAACAAAATTTATGGAAAAAAGTTTGATGACTTGCAATTAGTGCTTCTCTATGGTTCTCAAAAACCAGAGAGTGATATTGATTTATTCATTGTTGACCAAGAAAGTTATAACTTTTTTAATGGATGGCTTGATGTTTACGCTGTAAAAGAGGATGAAATTGAAATGGTGATTAAAAACCTTGATGTTGGTGTTACTGATGCATTATTTACTGGTGAACTAATTCATGGCAGTAAAGATTACTTAACAAATTTGAAGAATCGTGCATTAAGTGTGCCAATAACTGAAAAAGCAGTTTATTATAATTTAAGCAAAAGCAAGGAACAAAAAGAGTACCATGAAAAATTAGATGATGAAAGGCAAAAGAAGATTGCGTTATCTTACTCACTATCATATCGTCGAAACGCATTGGAGTTAAAAAAAGGAAACAAACCATTAACACTTAAAAAGTTAAAAGAACTTTATGACTTCGAGAAGTTAGAGGAAAGAACTAGTTACTAATTATTATTTCTTTTTTTCTTATTTTTTTCTTTATTTTTGGGTTCCTAAAGGTTTTTAAATGGGTTTTCATAATTCTTTATTTATTATGAGTTATCTTAATGATTTGGTTGAATTGGATGAGGGGTTAATCATTATTACTGGCAAGGGTGGTGTTGGCAAGACTACTGCTGCTACATTAATAGGGGTGTTACGCTCTTTATACGAGGATGAGAAGAATACTTTAATAATTAGTGCTGACCCGTTCCATTCAGTTCGCGACGCGTTGAATTACTGGAAGGAATTGAAGCCTAATCGCAGGACCAGGGTTTTAAAGAAGCAGTTAAACGGTAAGTTATACATTAATGAATTAGAACCAACAGGCCGTAAAGCGTACAGGATAAGGGATAAAATTAATAATGGGGTTTACACTGAGTATGAATTACTTGCTGGCAAGGAGATAATTAAGGGTTTTGACGGCTTAATGATAATTGACACTGACAGTCTTGAAGGACTTCAGAGAATCTTGTCATACGCTAGTGATAATGAGGAATTAGGGGAATTAATTAAGAGCAGGAATGCTAAAATCATTCCAGTAACCACTCTTGAAGACCTGAGTCTTGAAAAAATTAACCGGTTCTTCAGTGAGCCATTAGTTAAGGATTTGCAACCAGGGCTTGAGTATTTAATAATTAATAACGCTAAGAAGGATTCATGGCTTGATTACGTTGACTGCTTCACTGAATTAAATCCTGCTAAGAAAATAGTATTATACGAGCAGTCATTCGAGCCTGTGGGTGAAGGATTGATTAATTTATTAAATCCTCCGGAGAAATTAGTGGAGTCATTTCAGGAGTATGAAATAGAGTCAGGCGAATTGCCTGATAAGAGGATGGTAATGTTTTGCGGTAAAGGGGGGCAGGGCAAGACAACGATGTCATGCGCTTACGCGTTGAAGAAGGCGTTAAGAGGTGAAACCGTTCACGTTATTAGTGCTGATGCTAAGAGCAGTTTAAGCGACTGCTTTGGAGTCGTAATCCCTGAATATGATGGTGGCAGTCCATGGTTTGACTTAAGCAAGACTGAGGAGTATAATGGCTTGAAAATCCTTGTTTACAAGGAGGATAAGTATTTGGACAGTATTCCTGGCATATCTTTTTACTGCGCAATGAAGGAAGTGAACAAGGATAAGGATTGCTTAATAATTGATGCCCCTCCAAGCGGTAATATTAAGAAGAATATGGACACTGGAAGGGAGGATTATGATTTCATGCAGGAAGGAATGTTCAAGCTTGACTTGCTTCAATTAAAGCTTAGAGGCAGGTTCTCAGAGCGTTCAAAGAATTTGATGAATTTCTTAAAGAACAGGCGTGAAGCGTACGAGTACTCTTCTTTAGAAATGCTTTCTGATGAGTTCATGACTGTTCCAGTCTTGCAGCCAACAATGACTGCTTTAAGGGAGACGAATAGTCTTGAAGTAGAATTGTCTGTTAGGGATATTAATCCTTTCGCGTTATGGGATTATGATATTAGCTTGCCTAAACACTTAGTGATTAATAAAGTCAAGGACAAGCAGTACCAGCATAACGTTCTTAGTAAAATAAGTGAGGAATGGTTTCCGCCAGATTACTCTTACTCTTATACAGTAATCCCTGAATTCAAGGAAGAGCCGAGAGGCAGGGAAATGCTCGAAAAAATGACAGAATACCTGTAATTAAATTAT
The DNA here is from genome assembly GCA_030615175.1 of Candidatus Parvarchaeota archaeon. Taxonomy (GTDB): domain Archaea; phylum Nanobdellota; class Nanobdellia; order WJKC01; family WJKC01; genus JAFCFT01. The sequence goes on along the minus strand of JAUWZX010000005.1, from coordinate 6,764 downwards.
TTGTTTCAATTAATGTATAAATAAAAAGTTTAATAAAAAAAAGAGGTGTAAATGTTATTATGGCAGTACTTTATGATTTAATTTGTGTTAACCCAAAACGAATAAGAACGTTAACACAATTAGAGAATGTTTTAGATGCGCTTGATGCGTATGAGAAAAAAAGGACTTGCGAGGCAGTTGTTGTTTTAAAGCAAAATATTCAATTAGGTGGCAGTTATAAAATTGTTTCTAAAGAAGAGGCCATTAAAGGGATAGATAATCCTAGAAAATGTGAATGGTACATTAAATTTTATCCTCGCTCTTATTTTGAAGATTTAAGAGAAAAATTTAATGAATAAACAGTAATTAAGAGCAAATACTTATTAATTCTCTTTTCTGAAAAGAAGCCCAAAACAAGCGTATTCTATTATTTTAAGAATTTTACCAACCAAATAAGACCATTAAGTAAGCCAAGCCCAAGCAAACAAGAAATATTATTGGAAGTATTACAGCAAGAACTAATGCTTTCTGCTTATTACTTAATAAACTCCACAATTGAACTTCAGTCATTTTTCACTGTAAATAACAAGTGTTTTTCTTCTTTAGATATTTCCTTTCCATATACCTTACAATTGTATTCCTCTTTCATTTTTTTCACTTAGTATGAATAGTAAAACACAATATTTCCATTACCATCCCATAAGTAAAGTGTATCCCCATCATTATTCCAAACCGCTCCATAGATTCTTCCCCAATATAAAGAAGTTGCAGTATTTTCTCCTTCACCAGTATATAAAGTGAATGTTTCCGAGGCAGATAGTATGAAGTTTGGGAATGGGTAAAAGTGTTTATCTTCTTCATCTCTTATTGTCCAGCCAGTCATGTCAATATTTTCAGCACAAGTATTCTGAATAGTCACATATTCATCAGTTAAGTTGTAATGGTCATTTCCTTCAGCATCAAAATTAAACTTAATTATTTGAAAGCATTGAGAATAATCATAAGTAGGAGGATTAGTATCCACTTGTGAAGTTGCTTCAGCATATGAGATGTTTATCCAAAAAGTATTCGTTACTGAATTGCCTACAACATCTTTGAACTTTAATACTAATCTATAAGTACCCCGTTCCATATAAGGGGAAATGCCAAAATTCTCGCCTAACGTGAAAGTGAATAGTTCTTCTGAAGAAGCAAAACCACTTTGTGTACGACCACCAGTAAGTCCAAACCATTCAACCCCATGGTACTGTAAACCAGAAAGCGAATCTGTAGCTTCTGCAGTTATAGTGATTGAATCGCCAGCAGTAATTGTTATTATCGTTCCATTATTTACACTGATTCCATTAATCTTAACCCATTGTATTGTTGGAGGAGTTATATCCACTTCTTGAGTATCACCAAATGAAGTGAAGTCTATTATTGCATTATATTCTTTTCTAATAAATTCGCAGACATCTAATTCTGAGTCACAGAGTTCTATTCCAATTTCATAAACCTGAAGTTGATAGTAATTGTCAGAATATTGCGTTATATCATCAGTCCAAACATAATTATCTTCATCATTAGTGCCTAATTGAACAAGTGTAGATTCATCAAATTCAAATGGCGGACTCAAATTTTTGTTAGGGTGTGTGTAAATATTTAATGGCCCCCTCTTCAAGTAATGTAATGGGTATTCTAATGTAAACTTAGCGTATATGTTCTCACCTTCCTTATAAACCTTAAAATCAGAAACATTAAATGAAATATCCACTTCCTCTATATCAACTTGTTTTATATCTAATATTTCATATGTATCTTGGTCAACTGTGACTAAGAAGTATTCGTACCAGAATTGAGTATTGTTTTTATAATTAATTTCTAACTTAACAGTCCATTGATTTTTATCTAAATAATAGTGTGTGTTTCCTCCATCCGTGCTTGTCCAGTAATCTTTATTACAAGGTGTTGGACTACAACCGTGGTTCGTTACATAATTGGCTTGAAAGTAATCAATAGCCGTACTTACAATTTCACTATATCTTTTATCACCAAATAATTCTATACTTTCCCTTGAATTGTAAACATTTTTTGTATCAATACTGCAGGATTGGTTTTCAGCAGGCTTATCAGTTATTACATTACATTCATTTAAGTCAGTGCAAGTTCTTGTTTGTGTTAAAGTAGTAGATGAACATTCACTCCATTCGCTACAAGACCATGAAGGAGTACATCTTGTTAGCGTGGTCTCATTTACTTGTGTCCATATTTGTGATGTTTCCTGTGTTGTAGTATTACAATAATATGAGCAAACACAATTAGGTGGTTCACCAGTGATGTTCCAAGTAAACTCTTCACATGATTCATGCGGTTGGGTATTACAGATATCAAGGCAAGTAATACCCTCACCTTGCAAATATTCTTTAATAAATTCACCAGTTGAACCAGTACAACCTGCAAAAATTACTAATCCTAAAAGTACTAAATATGCTTTATTCATATTGCTTTAAAGCAAAAACTCTGTTATAAATATTTTGTGATTAATTAAAACCTTTCTTGGATTTTATAAAAATCATCACTTTTTAGGCAAAAATCAAGTTTCTTACTCTCCATTGACCTAGTTAGTTCTTGGTACCATTCAGGCATTCGGGATAAAGTTTCATTCATTACTAATAAATGAACTGGAAGTTGTATTTAAAGATGAGGTGGTGAGCGCCCACAAGACTTCATTCATCATTAATAATTATTACTAGAAGAATATAAAAGTAATTATATATATTCAAGATAATTGTTAAGTTATTAATTATGACTGAAAAAATTTTGAAAATTTTTAAAAATGCTAGAGACCTTGTTCAATATTTGAATTATTAAAACAAACAAGGCTAGAAGAAAAAACATTGCAAATTATTTTGCAAAAATTAATTAAAAAAGGCAAATAAAAAGAGTTGTTGGAAGAGACGCTTTTATACGTTACAAATTATTAAAAAAGACTTTGTAAAAAGGAAGGTAGTAATTTAAATGAAATTAGACCAGCATTTTAGAGACAAAGTAAGGAGCTTTTATAAAACTAACGGAAGACTCTTTTTCTGGCGGGAACGAAAAATGTCGCCGTATCAAATGTTAATCGTGGAGATGTTTTTGCAAAAAACTAGAGCGGAGAACGCAGAACCAGTGATAAAGGATTTTTTGAAAAAATACAAGTTATTTAAGTTAATAACCCATGCAAAAGAAAGAGAAATCTTTAGGATAATTTCTAAGATAGGTTTGGGTAAAAGAAGAACTAAAGCATTAATTAACGCTTCGAAAGAGATAACTGAGAAGTATGGTGGTGAGGGCTTCCCCCCTAATGAAAAAAAACTAAGCGAGTTTAATAATGTTGGCCAATATATTTCAAATGCGGTTTTTTGTTTCGCACTTGATAAAAGATTACCCATACTGGATGTAAATACAAGCAGGGTTGTATCGCGGTTTTTTAATATTAAAAATGATAAAGATTTAAGACACAATAAAAGATTATTAAAGAAAGCGGAAGAATTGGTTCCTAGAAAAAATTTTAAAGAGTATAACTGGGGATTGTTAGACTTGGGAGCGCTTGTTTGTAAAACAAAGCCAAAATGTGAATCGTGCCCTTTGAAAGGAAAATGCTCTTTTTATAATAGTTTAGGACGATAAAAGATTTTATAAACGTGTATGAGGCGCGAGTAAATATAAATCAATTCGATTAAGAACATAAATTCACTTATTTTAAAACGGAAACGCCGGGTGGGTTACTGGAGTGGAAAATTAACATCCATTGATGTTAATTATATGTTAATTCATTTTATAAAAACTAAATGTTAACTATATGTTAATGACTTTGGAATTACTGAACTGGGTAAAAGATGGGAAATACAGGATTTTAATACTTAAAGTATTATCAAAAAGAAGCTTGTTATCAAGCGAATTGGCGTCAGAATTGAATATACATCGATCTTCCACAAGCAGAATTCTAAAAGTTATGGAACAAAAAGGTTTGGTGATGTCAGTAACGGGCAGTTCAAGAACAGTTACTTATGTTATTACAAATTTAGGAAAAAATATTTTGGAGGGATTAAAAAATGATTCCTGATTATGAAATAAATCCCATAGCATTGAAAAAAATGATCGAAAATAAAAATATTGCAATTTTTGGTATAAGAGCTCATTCAAAAGCAAGTGAAGTTTATGTTGACGTGAAATTTTCGTATCCTAAACAAAAAACTGCCTGGAAAGGCTCTGTTCCAATTGAATATAGAAGAACGGGCGTTTCAGCTAGAACCGAAGAGGAGATAGCTGAATTACTTGAAAAAACGCACAAACAGATGAATCCGAAAAATTACAAGCAATGGCTTAGAGAACAAAGTATCTTTTGGGATAGCACACGTAAAAAAGTAACTAGAGAATTTTTCGAAAAATTAAAAGACTTCGATTGGAAATGTGTTTATTGCGAATTGCCAAGAAATCCAAATTGGGCTAGAAGAATTCAAGACATTAAAGAATTTGGTTATACTCTTGCTACAAACACAAATATGTTTTGCAAAAAATGTAATAAGAAAACAACTCACTTGATAATGCTCCCTTTGTCAAGAGGGCACGAGACGGGGTACGAAATTTTGTCTCCAAAACTAAGAAGAAAGATTTTGAGGGTTCTAAATAATTTTGATGTTTTTGAAAGTAGAAGAAGATCTTCTTTGTTACCGGACCACAAATTTCCTGAAATAAGATGGGATGAAAAAACAAGGGAAGAGAATCTCGATGATATGACTGAAGAGCAAATAAGAAAAAAATTTCAATTATTATCCAACCGAAGAAATCAACAAAAAAGAGAGGTTTGCAGGAAGTGTTATCAAATGGGGAAAAGAGGATTTCCTCACGGAATTAAATTTTTTTACGTTGGTGACGAAAATTGGCCTAAAAGGGTGCCTAAAAGAGGAAAAGAAGCAGAAAGAGAGTGTTGCGGTTGTGGCTGGTACGATATGACAAAATGGAAAGAAGAATTAAATAGAGTCATTAAAAAGTATTCTTAGCAAATTTTTCCTCAATTTTTTCTAATTTTGAGCTAATCGCCAAAGCTATATTTTTAAACATGATTGGGGGTACGGCATTACCAATTTGCCACATTGCCTTTTTCATGCTCCCTGAAAAAATGAAGGAATCTGGAAATGACTGCAAGCGGGCCATTTCTCTTGCTGAAAGGCACCTATTTAATTTATAATGGATATTCGCGGCTCCATGATTTTCCTTTATTGTCATTGAAGGAAGTCCTTTATACTGCCTTTTATATGCATCTACAAACGTTTTATACAATGAACAACCATGTTTGACTTTTGAAATTCTTTTAATAAATTCTTTAGAATGCTTAGTCCATTCGTGATTGATAGAAGGATCTCGTTTCTTATTTTTTAAATCTCCAATAACTGTTTCGATAGGAGTATAATCTTCTGGCTTCAATTGAGGCTTTGGGTAAGGATTCTTTAATCCGAACCTATTTGCTATAAAAATAGCCCTAGTTCTCAATTGCCCAATACCATAATCAGCTGCTTCTAAAATATGCACAGACATATTAGGATAACCAACACTTTCAAAATCTTTTATTATTGTTTTGTAAACTTCTCCATTTTTCATTGTAACAATGTTTGCTACGTTCTCTAGAATAATATACCAGGGCTTTAAGCTTTTAACAATTCTAACAACTTCCTTATACAAAGTGTTTCTTTTATCATCAGGATCTCTATATCCAGCAACTGAAAATCCTTGACAAGGAAATCCCCCTGTTATTATGTGTACTTGTTGGTTCTCAATGATTTTATTTATTTCCTCGTTAGTTAATCCTTTAATGTCACCACAATGCATTTTTGCTTCAGGAAAATTATTCCTGTATGTTTCACACGCAACCGGGTTAATTTCCACACCCAAAATAGGCCTTAATCCAGCCATGCAAAACCCACAACTAATGCCTCCAGCACCAGCAAACAAATCTATAAAGTTAAATTTTGTTTTCTTTAGTTTCATTTTTTTAGTATCCGTCCATTCGGTGTTAAAATTTAGAAGATTTTCTTTAAGCATCCTCCTAAGAACAATGTTTCTTCTTAAAATAGGTCTTTTAGAAGTATTGCCTTCTTTTTTATTTGAAGATTTGTTCATTTTATCCCTCAATATTTGGTATCTTTTATTTATTTTTAAATATTGTTAGCTAGCAATTCATGTTGATTATTAATAACTGAAAACAAATATTTACTTTTTATCTATATTTCTTGTTTCTTGTGAAATAACAGGACATATTAGTCTTTCATCACTTTTATCAACATTGTTCTTCCATTGTAAGGGTCTAAGGTTTGATATATTATCTCCACCGCTTGGTGAAATATGATCTATTTCCCATCCATATAGTGAATTCCTATTTCCATGATTACTTCTTTTGATCCACGCATTACATTCATCTTTTCTCCATAAGTCTGGATTATAATTCTTAATAATTTTTGCTTTTTCCCATACTTTTTGTATTAAATTTTCATCAACCATATTTATACCTCCAATTGTTAATTTATTAAAAAAAATTACCATTTATAAAGGCGTGGACACCTCGTGTCCCTTTTTCCGGTAATATTCATTAATCATTGAAAAACAAATCCTTCCTCTTTTGCTTCTCTATCCATTTGCATGTCCTGCATTTCCTGATTATTGCTGTTGTTTGCTCGCTTTGTTCTGTGAATTGTTTTAGTACGTTCTTTAGCCTGTTCACTTCTTCAGCGTTTAAGTAGAAGAAGTTTTTATTCTTTCCTTCCCTG
>JAUWZX010000002.1 GCA_030615175.1 Candidatus Parvarchaeota archaeon | reverse complement strand
GTTTTTATTCTTTCCTTCCCTGATCTTGATTGTCATTCCGTAGTCAATGCTGAATTCTTCAATCTTCTCGGGCGGTTTAAGGACGAAATCAATGGCTTTAGACCCTTCATAAAATGACCTGCGAGCAGTGAAGATTTTAATGCGTTTATACACAGTTACACAGTAAACTGTAGATACTTATAAATATTACGGTATACTGTGTAAATAATGTGAAAGAAAAAGTAACACTAATGATAAACAAAGAATTAATGAAGAAGTTCAGAATAAAAGTAATAGAAAGAACAGGCAAAACAAGGAATCTATCAAAAATAGTGGAAGAACTAATAAAAAAATGGATAGAATAATTAATTAGTAATTAATACCTTTTTAGATTATGGGGTTCGTTAAAGTAGGCATAGAAAACTTAACTGAAACCATAATCAATAAATTTAGAATATATAGTATAACAGATAAGGATGTTGCGGAGAATATACTATGACTATTTCTTTATTCAATTTTATTAAAAATAAGCTGATTAAAAGAAAAATAGTGATTTTTGGTGAAGTTCATGGTACTAAAGAAATCCCTTTGGAGTTTTCAGACTTTTTATCAAAGTATATTTTGATTAAGGATTTTAATTTATGTTTGGAAATACCTTCTAATGAACAAGGTAAAATTAATGAATTCTTAGATTCTGGAAACCTTGCTCTACTTGAGAATACACAATTTTTTAGCAACTCTTCTGAAAGTGATGGCAGGAACAGTATTGAAATAATAAAATTGATTAACAAAGTGTATGAATTAAACAAGAAGTATGATAAGAGCATCAAAGTTCAATGTGTTGATCTTAATTATGATTTAGTTGTTGATGAATTATTGAAGAGGGATGAGATTATTGTGAATAATATTAAAAATGCATTAAGTGATTTTCAAACTCTTGTTTTATTAGGAAACTTTCATGCAATGAATCAAAAATTCGTATTAAATGGTTTGGAATTTGAAACAGTTGGTTCTATACTTAAAAAAGAGTTTGGTAATCATATTCTTACTGTTGATATTGCTCCAAAAAAAGGAGAATTTTTTAATATTAATCTAAAAAGGATAGAGGAAAAAGAAGATTCATTAACTGAATTTTATGATTATACATATTATATTCCAAAAGTATCGCCTTGTTCTTTCCTAGAAAAACACTAAAAGTGTCCTGGTCCAACAAGTCCTTAACAACTTGCGAAGACATTCTTGAGTATTCTTGGTAAGCGGTTTTAAAACAAAAAGTATTTAACCCTGTTCGCTAACTTTTTTAATTAGTGAATCACTAGATTAATTAGGGAGTAATTATGGTTTTGGGCTGGGAGAGTAAGAATGAAGGTTTTCTTAATGGTGGTGTCACTACTGCCTTTATGCTAATGGGCATGCTATCATTTCTTTATTTGAAGAATGCGTTTGGCATTGGCTTCTGGTTTGCGCTCGCGTTCGCGCCGACAACCACTCTCAGTAAGGGAACTCTTTGGAGCGTCGTTACTTACCTACTTTTATGCGGGATTATTGTTTTCTTCTTGTTTGACTTCACTTTCGGCGGGCAAGTCAATACTTGGACTTTTGACGCATTAGGTTACAGGATTTCATGGGATGAATTCAGGAGTGGCATAACTGCTGGCTTAGGAGCAGGCTTTGTCTGGATACTAGTTAATAATAAAGGATTAAGAGGGATGTTTAAGAGAAGAGAATACAGTGCTAAAAATAAGGAAAGGAAAGCCGGAATAAATCCTGACTGGAAGAAGGATGAGAAATTAGTCATGGATTTCGATTATGATTACTTAATATTTCAGGACTTGGCAAGGATTGTTTATGTATTGTCACTTCATTTTACTAAAAACAAAGAGGATTTTAGAGAAGTTCTTAATAGTTTCAATAGTCTTGGCTTAAACCCTGGAGAATTATTTAATGACTGCAAGAGTGTTACTAAACTAAAATTAAAAGAGAGTTACTCAAAGGAATCTAATTGGAAAAAAGCTCTTATAAAATCATTTAATCACTTAACTGATGTTGCTGGCAGTCTTGTAAGCATGAATGAAGCGCAAGAAAAGAAGATTGGCAAGCGATTAAAAGAGTTAAGCGCTTACGAGGAGCGACCAGAACTCAAGCCGTACATTGATCAGTATAATCTTAATGTGGTTGTTAAGACATTGAATAAGTTTGCTAGAAGGGAGTCATTAATTGTTAAGCGGATTAAGAAAATCATTAGTGAATTAATTGATAAAATTGATAAAGAAGGGTTAGGGAAGGGGTTATTATTAAGCGAGGCGAACATCATGCTTCAAATAAATTATTACCTGCTTCTACAACTTAAGGAGATGTATTACTTATTATGGGCTGAGCAGGCAGAGAATAAGATTCTTTCATCAGCCAGTCCGGGAGAAGCAGCAGAAATTAATTTTGATGAATTAAATAATAAACTAAAAAGCATAAGTAATAATTACTCTGCCTTATGGAAGCATGTTGGCTTTGTAATAAATAAAGTCAAATCAAAACTTGATAAAGAACACAGAGACAGGATAGATAATTTAATGGTTAGTAGTGAATTGCTTAATGAACAGGACATTAATAGATTATTAAGCCAGGTTGAGGATAGAGTTGAAAAAACAAACAGTGAAATGGAAAAACTTGAAGATGATAATTCAAAGGAATTAAGAGAAGCATTGGATAAATTAGAAGAAGAGCCAATACCAGTTGTTAACTATGAGTCTGAAAAAGCGATGGGTGGTGGATGAAAATGGCGGTTAGTGCGCAACAAGCAGCAGTAATATTAGTCCAGGAGTATGATGGAACATCTAGTGATAAGAAATTAGACAAAACTAATTTCAATATTTATCATATAATCGAGGTTATATACAATTTTTTTAAAGAAAACAATAAAAGTATTGATATTAAAACCCTTGCTAAAAACTTAGGCAATGAAAAATTGAGCGATGAATTAAAGAAGTTCTTAGGGCAAAACGAAGAGATTCTTGATATTCATGGGATTGAAGCAGGCGATAAATTAGGCCTTAAAGGAGACTTCAAAAAAAGCCTAAAGAAAACAGCAGAAGAACCAACGCAAGGACCAGGACAAGCAACTGAAGAAAAAAAAGCAGCATATTTAAAAGTTAAAAAAGAAAGTCAAAAATAACCCACCACAACCCTTATAAACAATTAATGTTACTCTTAACAAGTGGTAAATTATGGTTGAAAATCAATTAGTTCGTGACAGGGAACAGGCACATTATAAATTAATTCATAAAAATCCTGCGGATTATTTTAATGATAAAGAAATAAACTTAGGAGCACTGAAATATGATGAATCTAAAGATTTTGATAAAGCCTCTGATTTCGTTCTAAATGAAACCTTGGAGTTCATGCTGGACAATTTTTATCAGAAATCATTTGACTTGCATTTTTATGAATTAAGTTCTGATAAGACTCTTGAATTATTTCATAGCGGGGCTAAAGAGAAGTACGGCAAGGCGTTAAGGTATTTGGAAGTTGATTTAATCCCTGAAAACGAGAAGCGTTACTTCTCAATAATCACTGACGGCGAAAAAGAGGAAAGACTAGCAGTGAAAGCAGTGAGTGATGATAACCTATTAAGCGTTTACGCCGCAAGCAAGATTAACAAAGGAGTATTAGGGCAATTCACAGATGACTTGGAGAAAATCAGTAAAGGAAAAATAGAGTCAGTGGATGGTAAACTAAAAGAAATACAATACGCTCACTCAATAGACACTACTTTAGAAGTCAGGGACCCTAACATCTTCATTTGCGAGGACTGCGGTTACAGTGTTGCTGAAATAGATGAATGTAATGAATGCGGTTGGATTGTGCCAAGAATAACAATGACTCAAGGACAAGTGAGTCAGGACTTAGTTATTGTTGAAATAAGGCAGTTAAAAAGCGAGATGCATCAAAGATTCGACACCCTAGATGATAAAATAGATGACATAGCATTCAAGATACCTGACAAGGATGAGTTCATGAAAGCAGCTTACAAAGCAGTGACAGGAGACTTTAAAGGAGCAATGCCATACTTGAAAGAAAACAAGACAGTGTACGCTCAAGTCACTGGTTTAATGAACAGTGACAAGAAAATAGATAAGATGCAGAAAGCAATGAGCCTAATAGTCAGCAGAATGCTGTCAAAGGAATTAATATATGAGATAAACATTGATGGAGGAACAATGGATGGTAAAACATACGTTGTTGGCCAGCCATTCAACGCTGAAATCACAATACAACCAACAAAGACAACAATCCTTGAAAAAATAGAGTCAACACTTCACTTAAACAATGCATTATACGGGACAGTGAACAAGCCAGTGAATGATAAAACAGTAATCATTAATGAAGAATTAACGCCAGGAAACAAGTACACAACCAGACTAGAGATTGAAAGACCAGAAAGCCCATTAGCATTAATGCTTAAAGCCTATGCTGAAACAGAAATAGACGGCGAGCAATACCCAATAATGCTCATGACTAACCCGTTAAACATTAAGCACGGAAACGTTAAATGGACTAAATTCAAGAAAGGACTGAAAGCAGTCCTGAAATTCGTAGGCGACGAAGCACTAGAAATGATTGGACTAAGCCTGTAACTATTGCCAATAATTTAATAAGAATCCAATCCATTAAAGAATAATTAAATGGAAATGAACTGGACTAAATTAATACTCGTTAGTTCAATGGCAGTGCTCCTTGGAGTCATTGTCCTGCTCGTAATCCTATTAATACCCGCCTCTGAAGAGGAGGAATTAACACACACGTTCACTGACGTGATTGAATTATCAACACAGGCAATGAGTGAAATAGAATTCATCCGCCTAGTATACGACATTAACGTAACTGACGAGTATAATAACACGATTCAAGGCTCAATGACTTACAGGAACAGGGAAGGCGATGAAGTATTCGTGCTGAGCAGCGAATTATCAGATTACAACGGGTATGCAATACTGCCAAGCCCTAAAGAAGCATTCGAGATAATACAGGAAAATAATCAAAGCAACTTCGCTAATGACTTAACAATTAACTTAAGGCCATGCCACAGCACGTTCACGCATCCAGTGAACGTGACATTAAAAACGTACGCTGAAGGAGGGAAACTAATATACGTGGCTTGCATGGACAACGAGGTCGGTTACCCGACACTATTATTAATCGTTGACACTAACGGCACTCATAAAATCAGCAGCAAAATATTTTTAAAAACACTAACTTTCAATAAGAAAGTATGAAAGAACCAATAATTAATAAGGATAAATGTAATAATTGCGGGACGTGCACTGAAATATGCCCAATAGGATACTTCGAAAAAAAAGGAGGAGAAGTCATAGTCGTAAAACCAGAACAAGAATGTCTAGAGTGCGAAGCATGCGTTCAAAACTGCGAAAAAAACGCCATAAAACTAAAAGTGAAAAAGTAATGATTGAGAAGAGGACAATACTGAAAGCTTCAATAATAAGCGTTGCAGTAGTGATAGCCTTGCTTGTAGTTATCATCTTATTAGTAAGGACGCCGACTTATGATGAAGTAATACAATTAAGCATGGCGAGGATGACAGGCACGAATGACATGAACATTACTTATAATGTATCAGGAGGGTATGATGAATCCTCAGGAACAAATGTTTTTATTGGAACAGCTGATTACGCGAAGAGTGCATTAACAGTAACTTGGAATTACTCGATAACTAATGAATTAGGAACCATTTATGACTTAAGACCAGAGGAATTGCTGGAAATACTATCAAACGCGAGTTTTGGCAAGTACTTAGGCTCAATGCCAACAACTAACGGGTGCTACAAGATTGAAGCATACCTTTATGATAAAACGCCAAAGCCGGAGAGGCACATAATAGGCGGTTATGACATTATGAGAATAACTGCCTGCCTTGATAAATTAAATGGTTACCCGCAACAGTACATTGTAAGCATAACTAATACTGACAGAGTTAAAGGCGGAACAGTAATTTATTACACGAGGAATCTGGCGTGAATAGTCTTCCTGGCTTTCAGTAATATTTATAAAAGTAAATATTTATTATTAGTGATTAAAATGATAATCAAAAACATTACTTTGAAAGTTGATAAAAAATCATATAATTCTTATAACTTTTTTATAAAAGGAGGATTAAAATGTCTTTAGAGGATAATTTAAAAAAATCAGAAGAGAATACTCTTGTAATAGAAAAAAAAAATAGATTATTTAGAAGAAATTATTTCAAAGAGTGATTATAGAGAGTTTTGGAATGAGTCTAAAGAAGTGGTTTATTTATTTAAAACATCAAAACCCCTTTTGAAACAAGACAGGGAGAGAGTATGGAATAGGTATAGTGAATTATGTAAGCAAGTTAAACGAGAAATGAAAAGGGAAGCTGAATATAATTCAACAATAATAGAGCAAGAATTAGATAAACTTGAACATGATTATTATGATACAACATTAACTTTAATGCATGTTAATTATAGATTTCATGAATTCTGGAAGAAAGCCAAGGAAGTAACAGCATTATTTAAATCCACAAAAAATCTTGTTCAAAAAGATAGAGAAAGATTATGGGACAGGTATAGTACGATATGTACTTCAGTAAAATCAATCCAGAGAGAAAGAGATAATGAATCTGCAAATAATAAAGATACTATATTCTCTTTACTTAATGATGTTTATTTTCAGGCAGGAGGTTCTAGCAATTTAGAAGAGCTTATAAAAGCAAAATCTTCTCAAAGTTATATTTTAGGATTAATGAAAGAAAAAACGTTAATTAAAAAAGATAGAGACTCTTGTTGGGAGTTCTGGAAAAGAATAGGTGAAGTTATTTATTCTAAACAAGGAGAGATAGGGGAAAAGAATTTTTTTCGAATAAGAGAAAAAGCAAGAGATGCATTGAATAAATCAAATTATGGAGATCCTTATGAAACTTTTAAAGAAATCAAAGCAGTTCAGAATAGCATAAAAGAATCATATATGACAAGAGGGCAAAGAAGTGAGCTGCGTGAGACTTTAAATTATGCATGGGAAAATGCATCATCAAGAATTTCTGAAAAAAAAGCAGAAAGGCGAAGAAAATATGATGATTGGTATGAAAGAATGGAAGGGCATATACAAAGATGGGAAAATAATATTGGAAAGAGTGAGGAATATATTTCAAGTTTAGAAGAACAAATTAATAGACTTGAAGATGAAGCCGCTAATGCAAGAACTGATAACTATAATGATAGGGTGACGGGCTGGATTGAAGAAAAATATGAAAAAATTATTGAAGTAAAAGGACAGATACGGGAATTGGAAGATAAGATTTCTTCAGTTAAAAACAAATTAAAATAGGTGTGAATAAAGTATTAAGGACTTGGCTGGCCGTATTTCTTATAAATCTTTGATTCAATCTTGAAATCCTTATCTTTAGTCTTGAATGAGGAGATAATGTAATCTGAATCAAGCCCTTCGAAGGCAGCGCCAAGCGCACCACTTAATTTTACCTCACTTGACTTCTTATTCATCCTGCCCAGTGAAATGAACGGCACCTTGTCTTTGGTTAAGAATGGTTTTGGATTCTCTTTCTTTAATAATCCTCCAAGCAAGTAACCAGAGAATACTCTTGGCTCAGCTGATGCAAGTGGAATAGCATCATAAGAGTATGAATCAATTGCGTACAGAATTCCTCCATAAGGTAATAGTGTTGAATTCTTTATTACTTCATTGAATCCTATAGTAATTGTTTGTTTATCTGAGATTATCACTTCTTTTGTTTTTAAGTTTATCTTATTTTTTTTGTAGATGTTTTTCCCGTCATTAATCCTGAATGGGAGTACGTATTCATCTTTCTTATTTGTTTTTAATATCTTGAAATTACTTCCCGTCATCTTATTTGTTTTCTCTATTGAGAGATTAACTTTTTCATAAAACTCTTTTTTTGACAGTAATTGTTTTATTCCACTGTTAGCCTGCCAATCCTTTAAGGTTAAGAAAACACTATTCTTCGTTAATGGTCCAATAAGTTCTGATAAGATTTTATTAGTGAAGTCATTATAATTATTTGAATTACTTGATATTGAATTGAATTTATCATTAACGCTTCTTAGGTTTTGAAGAATGCTATTTAAGGTATTATTAAACTCTTCTCTTTGTTTTTGGCGACCCTTAAAACGATTGTTTTTTATTAAAACCAAGTCAAAGTATAATCTTACCTCTTTTTTCATGTTTTCAAATAATTTATTGATTTCCTCTTTTTGAAGTGGCGGTAAATAATTAGTTGGTAATCCCTCACCAACATTCTTGACTGGCAAGGGCATCTTAAATTTCTTTCCAGCAAAGAGGAGAGTTCTCTCAGCTCTTGATACATCTGACGGGTCTATTATTGTGAACGTTATGGCTGGCTTGCCTTTATCCTTTAATGCCTGTGATACTGCGTCAGCGTATATTATTCCTGCAAAATTATTCATAAAGTATCCAAAGGTTCCGCCGTTTTCAAATATTAACAAGTTATTCTCCTTATTCATTTCCATTGCGTACTTTAATAATCCTTCCTGTTTTTTTAGTAAGAGTTTCTTTTCTAAGAATCTGAAGAGGTTTTTCCTTCTTAGAACTGATTCTTTTTTAGTGGCACTGTCTATTTCATAATACGAGTCTATTACTTCATTAAATGAGCCGTTTATGCTCCAATTGTTCATGCATCCCATTTTAATTAAGTCTTCCAAGTTTTTAGTCATCTTGAAAAAATTAGTGTTCTTTGTAGTTTAAAAACATTACGTCTTCAGTTTTGCAGGCAAGTCTTTTGGCATGATTTTCTCCTCTTCGCCAGTGTGCATGTCCCTTAACGTGATTTTTGGCCAGTCGCGCTCCCCTACAATCACCATGTATGGGATGCTTATCTTATCTGCGTACTTGAAGACCTTGCTTAACTTCTTACCTGACATGTCAATTTCAGTGTTAATATCTTCGTTCCTAAGGTCTTGTGCAATCATTATGGCTTCCTCTTCCATTTCTATGTGTGTTACCATTACTTTTGTAAACGTTTTTAATTCTTTAACCATCTTGCGTTCGCGCATAACGTTTATTATCCTGTCAATGCCGAAGCTTATGCCAACTGCAGGTATCATTCTTCCTTTTCCTTCAAATTTACCTATCATATTATCCCATCGTCCGCCGCCGGCTATGGAGAACGTCATCTTACTGTCTATGGCTTTTGCTTCAAATAAGTTTCCAGTATAAAATCCTAATCCGCGGACAAGGCTTAAATCTAATTCTACATTTTTGTAAAAACCCATTGACTTAGCATAAGTTAATAATTTATGTAATTCTTCTATTCCCTTGTTATCCCCTAATTCTTTTTTAATAGATTTTAATACCCAGTCTGGTTCGCCTTTCACACTTATTATCTTTAAGATTTTTTGTACTTTTTCAGGCTCTATGCCTAATTCATGCAGGTTTTTTGAAACCTCTTCTACAATCATTTTATCTAATTTATCTATTTCTCTAAATACTTGTTCTATTTTTTGTTTAATCCCTATATGTTTAATTATTGCACTGAGTATTTTACGATTATTTATTTTAATAATGTAATTCTTAAATCCAAGGGTTTTGAACATGTCTATTGCTATGGCAAGGCATTCCGCATCTGCTAGCAAGCTTTCAGTTCCTATGATGTCAACGTCGCATTGGTAGAATTCGCGGTAGCGTCCTGTTTTAGCTTCTTCATACCTCCAGACTTTATCTATACAGTACCTTTTGAATGGGGTTGGCAGGTTTGGATTCATTGCAAACACCCTTCCTAAGGGAACTGTTAGGTCATAGCGCAGGCCAAGCATTCTTCCAGCTTTATCTTTAAAATTATATGTTTCATTTAGGATGGCTGCTCCTCCTGCAAACTTGGCGCTTAGAGTCTCCCATTTCTCCAGTACTGGCGTTTCAATTGGTACAAACCCGTATCTTTTAAATACTGACTTGATTTTAGTGATGATTTCCTCTCTCACAATCTTATCTGTGGGAAGGAAATCCCGCATGCCCTTCACGCGATTAAAGTCCATATTAATCACTTTTTAATAATTATTGCCTTTATAATTTTATCTAACTAAATTTTTTTTATCTCCACTGCTTTATTAACCCTGTACATGCCGGCATGACTGTTCTTACCTGTTTCCGCAATATTCAGGTAAAATGGGGTTTCAACAACGTTTTTTTCAATGAATTCCGGCAGAACTCTTTTATAATACTTTAATCTTCTTTCATTAGAATCAAAGTATTCACAGCATGAGTGTAAAATCAGGTTCACTGGTTTTCCTTTATAATATCTTGGAATGCTTGGCATTTCATTGCAGATTACTGGAAGTATCAGGTAGTCTTCATGCTCAATTGGTTTTAAGGAATTAATTGATTCCTCAAGACTTCTTTTTATTATAGCATTATATGGTGTTTTAAATGGTTCTTCAAAAAAGCATTTAAGTAAGTTTTTACGAGCCGTTATTTCTAATTCTTTTGCTTTGTCTTCTCCAAGCACTTTCCTTGCTGCATCAACGATTTTGTCAAATAATGGTGGAAAAATTTTCCTTCTATTATGAATTATTTCACCATCCTTGATTACTGGCATTGTTGGATGAAAGTACCCTCCAACATCTTCAATTAGTGTTCCTGGAAATAAGAGTCCGTTAATTCTTTTTAGTTGATTAAGGGTGTTTAATATATACTTGTTCCCTGAATTTTTTTCAAGATTAACTGATTGTGGCTTCATTAATCCATTATCAATTGTATCTATTCTTTCTGTGTCAATCATGCTGTTCTCACTGGCTAAGAAGATGTCTTCTGTATTCTTGGCATCAAATAAGAGTGTATATAGGCATCCTGGTCTTGGCAGTGAATAAGTTATTCTTGGTTTTTGGTTCATGATTAATTGAGTTGAAAATTTCTTTTTAAAAATATTATGGTTCCTTCTTGGAGTACAGAAAAGGTTTTAATTGTAATATCTTTTAATTTTTAGCATGGTAGTTGTTATTGATGGAAGGAATTTAGGAGTAGATGATGTTGTGGTGGTTGCTAGGAGTCATGAGGGAGTGAGGATTTCTGAAGTGGCTAAGGGCAAGATAAGGAAATCTCATGAGTTGATTGAGAAATTTGTTTCTGACAATAAGTGTGTTTATGGTGTGACAACTGGTTTCGGCGCCCTGGCAGGCAAGTTCATCTCCAAAGAGGATGTCGGTAAGTTGTCAAGGAATATTATCCTAAGTCATTCCACGGGCGTTGGAGAACCGTTTCCTGAGGAGATTGTAAGAGCAACATTATTAGTGAGAATTAATGCGCTTGCAAAAGGAAATTCTGGAGTACGATTAATAGTGCTTAATACACTGGTAGACATGCTTAATAAAAGTGTTGTTCCAGTTGTTCCTGAGAAGGGTTCTGTTGGTTCTAGCGGGGATTTAGCACCACTATCACATATAATGCTTACATTAATTGGTGAGGGCGAGGCATTCTATAAGGGTAAGAGGATGAGCAGTAAGAAGGCTATGGGTTTGGCTGGTATTAAACCTGTTGTTCTGAGTTGCAAAGAGGGTTTAGCTCTTACGAATGGAACATCTGTTATGACTGCCATTGCTAGTTTAGCTGTTTATGATAGTAGTAATTTAATGAAGAGCGCTGATGCGGTTATGTCATTAACTGCAGAGGCAGTCAAAGCGGTTTCAGGTGCTTTTGATGAAAGGATTCACCAAGTTAGGCCGCATAAGGGTCAGGGAGTTAGTGCAGGGATTATTCGTTCAATGTTTAAGGGTAGCAAGTTGATTGATAGTGATGAAAAAAAGATTCAGGATTCTTACACTATTAGGTGTACTCCTCAGGTTCATGGAGCGTCGCGTGACTCTATCGCGTATGTTAAGTCTGTTGTTGAGAAAGAGCTTAATTCAGCTACTGATAATCCTCTCTTATTCCCAAATGATGGTGTTGTGATTTCTGGCGGTAATTTTCATGGACAGCCAATTGCCTTGGTTATGGATTTCTTAGGCATTGCTGTTAGCGAGTTAGGCAGTATTTCTGAGAGGAGGATTGCGAAACTAGTTGACCCTAATCATAATAATGGTTTGCCTCCTTTCCTGATTGGGTCAAAGGATATGGGTTTAAATTCTGGTTTCATGATTCCGCAGTACACTGCGGCTGCACTTGTTTCAGAGAATAAGATTTTATCTCATCCCGCGAGTGTTGATTCAATTCCTACTTCAGCTAATCAGGAAGACCATGTTAGTATGGGTACTATCGCTGCCAGGAAGATTTTGCAGATATTGGATAACTCGCAGACTGTCTTGGGTATTGAATTGCTTAATGCAGCTCAAGCAATTGATTTCAGAGGCAGAGACAACTTAGGCGCAGGAACTAAGAAATTATATGATTTAGTTAGAAAGCATGTTAATTTTATGAAGGATGATGACGTCATGTACGAGTACGTTAATCCGTGCGTGAAATTAGTGAAGGATAATAAGGTTGTTGAAGAATTAAAAGAATTTTTTTAAATATCTTCATTCTTTGTTTTCTACTAGTAATTTAATAGCTTCTAAAGCCACTTTAACTGAGTTTTCTACACCTTTCATTACTTTTTCTTTATCAACTAATTTATATATTACATTTGGGTCTTTCAGTACTTCTTCTGGTGGCTCTGGTGTGTTAACAGTCAATATGGCTCCTGATTTCATTCCTCTTAAGGAAGAAACTAGGAATACTATTGAGCATTCCATTTCAGAGCTTATTAAGCCTTTGCCTGCAAGTTTTACAAAATTCTCCATTGGTTCATAAAAGGCATCGTGAGTCCTGTTTATTCCAATGAAGTATTTCAAATTTTGTTTTTTTGCAGAAGATATTAAGGCTTTAGATATTTCTTTATCAGAGTTAATTTTTTCAATTTTAGAGTCATATTCTTTTGTTGTTCCATCAAAACACATTGCCGCGTTAGGAATGATTAAGTCTCCTGGTTCCATTTCCTTTAGTAATCCCCCGCAAGTTCCTATTCTTATGATAATCTTTGCCCCGCAATTAATTAATTCTTCCACAACTATTGATGCTGATGGGCAACCCATTCCTGAAGTGGCAGCCATTATTGGAATGTTTTTATAATATCCTCTATATATGGGTAAGCCTCTATTATCCACAATTAATTCTGAATTTTCCAAGAATTTTTCAGAAATCATTTTACTTCTGCTAGGATCACCAGATAGTAATACGTACTTTTCTGCTTTTTCAATTTTTATATGGGGCTGTAACATACTTATTCGTCTCTAATTCTTTAGCTGGTTTTAAGTATTTTTGTTCACAGTGATTTGCAAGTATGCCTCTTTGTTTAGTTTTCTTATGCCTCATTCATTTTTAATTGCTTTAATTTTTAAATCTAAAGAGATACATTTAAAAAAATAATCTTTCTATTTTAGATTATGAAACCAGACATAGTTGCTTATTTGGATGATTTAAGAACAGAAAGAAAAGAAGTTAGAGATTTAGTATTTGATATAATTTATAATTGCACTTTTCCTGACCAGGTTATTCTTTATTTTGAATTAGGGAGATTAGCAAGCGAGCTTAAAAGAATTGTGAAAAGGAAATTTGATTTAGTTCTATTAATGGATGAGGATGGAGAAGACGTTTACGCCTTAATTAAGAAGAAATTATGTCCCAAAACGAGAGTGGTTACCACCTTTGTTAGGAGAAAAAGGAAGTCTAACTGGGATGTTTGTGGTGTTGAATCCTCAAAGCGATCTAAACCTCTTAAAGAACAAATTAATGGTATTATTAAAAAAATTGAGAGGAGTCCTAAAAAAATAATTGATGTTGCCTTGATTGATGATGTTATCTTTTCTGGAACTACCTTGAAGTATTTTATAAAGGAACTTAAGAAGAAAACTAAGAAGAAATTGAATTTTTATGGTATCGCCCTCTTAATCCCTTCTGAGAAGTATCCTTTCTTAAAAGAAGTATATACTGGTTTTAAGGTCCCTGGAAGAACATTTGATGGTAGAACGGGCAAGTGTGATATTTTATGCTTAAAGGATTTCATATGGAAGGAAGATGCTATTGGTGCAATGTCTTACATTAATAATAAAAAGTGGATGAGGGACTGGTATTTTGCTAACCATAGAAGGGCTAAAAAGAATTTTTTAGAAATCAAGAAGTTAACAAAGGAAGTTTTCAGTAAAAATTGATATTCTACTTTTCGGAACATTTTTTAATTGCAAGGTTAAGAGCATCCTTAAATGGCATTTCAGGGTTAACATAGTATTTTGTTAGTTCATCAATGCAGTTCCCCATACTTACTGGCAAGCCAAGTTCTCCTATTGTTACTGGCGACCCTCTGTTCTTTTCAATCCTGTCCACGATTTTATTAGTTATATTTAAGAATTTGTTTGAAACATCTTCACTGCACTCTTGTGGAATGCTTGCCCACTTGCAAATATCACCTAAAGCGTATGGGATGTACACTTGTGGAATCCTTTTTATTTCAGCTGGGACTCCATTTCTGCCAACTTTTCTGCCATCAATCCCAGTTAAGTCTGCCGCTTCTAACCAGTCAAAAACAAATTCATCATTTTTCTCTGAAACAAATTTGTAAACTGGTATTTCAGTAACACCTAATTCCTTAAATATTTCGTCTGCACTAGTTGTTGATACTCCATTTATAACATAATCAACACTTATTCCAGCATCTTTTAATAGTGATATCAATAATTTCTCAGAACCTCCTTCAAATACTCCAACATCAGCTAAAGCAATGTTTTTTCCTTTATACTTTTTGCTTAACTCTTTTACTTGTTCTTCTAGTGGAGGAAAATAAGGTCTTGGTCCTTCTTTTTTTATGCCTGTTTCCGGATCAATTAATCTCGTTATTGATATAATCTCATCTGCTACTGGTATATACATTGGGTCAAGACTAATTACGGGCATAGTATCTCTTATTTCTCTCACTATCTTTTGAAGTTCATTTTTAAGTTCCCCGTAAGTAACCCCTACAATTTCAGTATCAGGTAATACTTCTTTAATAATTTGCATTAATTCTCTTTCTAAATCATACACATTTGTGTCAAAACCAGCTGCCTTCAAGCTTTGCTGTGTGTCGAGGGTTAATACGTACGTTTCTAACATGGGATTAAAAATATATTATCTTATTTTTAAATGTTTCTATTGTCAAGCCATTACTTTGGGTCTTCTGGTGGTAAAAAATACTTATTCACATTAAATCTTTCTGGTATGTCAGCAAAAACGATTAAGCCATACTTCTTTAAAGCCACTGCTTTCTCTATGTTATGATGAACTTCTTTCATGTCACCTTTTCTGTATGGAGTCAGGATGTCAATTTCTCCTTTTTCAGATATCAGGCAGGGCTTTAGTTTGCCGTCAGTTGTTAATCTAAGCGCGTAACTCCTGCCGCATTCTTCACAGTCAGGGCAAACTCCATTTACGAAAGTGACTTTATGCCCTTTGATTAAGTAATCAGTGTATGCTTTATTATCCTTTAATGGCTCTCCTGTTCTATACTCTGCAGATGATTCTAAATTAATTATTAAGTCTTTAAGGCTTGTCTGCAGATAACTTGTTTTCTTGCCAACGTCTATGAATGATATTAACCTGATTGGTAAATTAAGTTTTTTAGAATAATCAATCAATCTTGGAACTTCATTAATATTCAGTGAAGTTAATGTAACATTTAAGTTTACTTTAGGGATATTGCTCTCTGATGCTTCTGAAATTCCTGCAAAAGCGTTATCTAATAATGTTTTGTCACCACAATTTAATTTTTCAAAAGTATCATAATTAAGGGTATCAATGCTTATTGAGAGCTCATCTAACCCCATAGCCTCAAATCTTTTCACCTTATCTCTTAAAAGCACTCCATTAGTTGTTACACTAACCTTATCCGCTCTTAATTCATTTTTTGTATAATCAATTAATTCACTTATTCTTGGATGCAATAATGGCTCGCCTCCTGAGAACTTTACTTCATCAACGCCGTACTCCATTAATATTCTTAACAATCCTTTTAACTCATCAAACTTAATTCTCTCTCTTAACGAATATTGTCCCTCTTTATGGCAGTAAAGACATTTAAGATTGCATTCAGTGTTAAGCAATACTCTTAATCTCTCTATTCTTGGTAATTGACATTTCATGTTAATATGAAGCGAAGAAGATGATTTATAAAACTTTCTAATCTTGTAATCAAAACGTTTTTAAAATCATCATTTTTCATTAAGGAAACATGAGTGGACGAGGAATCTGGCATGAATAAAGTATTAAGCATAAAGATAACCGGCAGGACTAATAATAAGGTAGTGGAGGACAGGAAGTTAATAATCCCTGTAGGCAGGGGTTACTTATTAAAAACGATTGATGAAAGCTTAAAGACTAAGAAAGCAGGCGACGAGTACGAGTTAACACTAAAGCCGGAGCAAGGGTATGGTGAGAGAATGACTAACTTAATAAAATTAGTGCCAATGAAGTACTTCAGGAAAGACAATGTCACTCCTTACCCTGGATTAATAGTTAATATTGACGGCTTAATAGGCAAGGTCAGGAGTGTCAGTCCTGGCAGGATACTAATTGACTTTAATCATCCACTGGCAGGCAAAACTCTTGAATTCAAGATAAAAATCATAAAGGAGTTAAAGGATAAGGCATTAATTGCAAAAGAAATCATTAAATCCTTCACAGGAATGAAGTGCAAGGTAAGATTAGTGAATAAGAAGTTACGCGCAAGCATTGATGGAGAATTGCCTTTAAAAATTAAGAACAAGTTAGAGCAGGAAGTAAGGGAAGTGCTTGGAATCACTGTAGAAATACTAACTAGAAAAGCATAAACTATTTAAGAAAAACCTTAGTGAATTCTTAATAATATGGAAAGCATTATTGACAGTGCTTTAGCGCGAAACGAAGGGTTCAGGAAAAGTGATTATTTAGGAGTGAAAACTCCCAGGCCTGAGCAAAGCAAAACCCGCGACATTGACGCTGAATTAGAGGATTTAGTGTCAAGTAAGAGAGCTGCAATCAAGGTAGTGGGGGTTGGAGGTGCTGGCGGCAACACCTTAATGAGGATGAGTGAGGTAGGGATTAAGGGAGCTGAATTAATAGCAATTAACACTGACGCCCAGGATTTACTATGCGTTATTAGTGATAAGAAGATACTGGTTGGTCGTGAATTAACAGGAGGCTTAGGAGCAGGCAATAACCCTCAGATAGGAAGGGAGGCGGCGAAGGAGTCAGAGCCAGATATTAAAGAAGCATTAAAGGGTGCTGACATGGTATTCGTTACCTGCGGGCTTGGAGGAGGCACTGGAACTGGAGGCGCGCCAGTAATTGCTGAAGTAGCTAGGAAGATGGGCTGCTTAACAGTTGGAGTCGTTACACTGCCATTCAGCATTGAAGGGAAAGTCAGGATGGAGAACGCGTTAGAGGGCTTAGAAAGGATACAGGATGCTGTTGACACGTTAATAGTAATCCCTAATGATAAATTATTAGAGATAGCTAGTGACTTACCATTACACACTGCGTTTAAAGTGGCTGATGAAATATTAACTAACGCTGTTAAGGGAATAGCGGAGTTAGTAACTAAGCCTGGATTAATTAACCTTGACTTTGCTGACATTAGGGCAGTCATGAGGCAGGGTGGAGTGGCAATGATTGGCATAGGCGAGTCAGACACTGAGTCAAGAGCAGTTGAGGCGGTTGAGAAGGCAATTACTAATCCATTACTCGACGTTGATATTAACGGGGCTACAGGAGCCTTAATTAATGTTATTGGCGGTCCAAGCATGAGTCTTGATGAGGCAAAGGCCGTTGTTGAAACAATATCTGACAAACTGGATGATGATGCTAACGTTATTTGGGGTGCTCAGTTAAGCAATGATATGAAGGAGACTTTAAGGGTTATGCTTGTAGTCACCGGCGTTAAGAGTCCTCAAATATTTGGCAGGGAGAAAACAATAAGCAGGCAGAGGAGAACTGACTTAGAGAATGACTTAGGCATTGAATTCATCGAATAAAATAATTTTTAGAAACCTTTAAAAACCCTTACTCTTTTTTCAATTCGTATTAATGAATCTAGTGTTAAAACTTAAAAGACAATTAAAGGAATTTAAGCGAATCATTCGCATCAGCAAGAAGCCTTCAAAGGATGAATTTATTAACATTATAAAGATATGCGGTTTAGGCGTCTTATTAATTGGAAGCATAGGATTCACGATACAAGTGATTTATCAAATAATAATGGGGATTTAGAAAATGCCAATATTCGTTGTGAGGACTACTGCTGGAAGGGAGAGGCAGGTAGTTGATAAACTGGCAATTGTAGGCAGGAAGAATCAGAATATTAGTGCAATACTAAGCCCGCACAGGGTTAGGGGTTACATCTTTGTTGAAGCATTTTCAAGGGATGAAGTCGTGACATCTGTTTATGGTTTAGGGCATGCTAAAGGAATAATTCATGAATCAGTACTGATAAGCAAGATTGAGCACTTCCTGACAGCGGAGCCTGTTAAAGTAAGTATTAGGGAGAATGACATAATTGAGTTAATTTCAGGACCTTTTAAGGGTGAGAAGGCAAAGGTTACGAGGGTTGCGGCTGACAAGGAGGAAATAGTGGTTGCATTACTTGACACTACAGTACCAATACCAATGAAGGTTTCAACTGACAGCGTCAGGGTAATCCAGACAGAGGAGCGTGAGGAAGAGGAAAGGGAGTTAGAGCTTAAGAAGAAGGCAAGGGAGTTAAGGAAGCCTGAGAGAGAGGAAGAAGAATTCGAGGAAGCATTCTAATAATTCCATAAACTTTAAATACCACTTCTTTCAAGAGAATGATGAGGTGAATATTTAATATGAATGCAAAGGAAATATTAAAGCAGCATGAGTTGGAAATACAGTAAGTTATCAGTAATATTAATAAAAAATTAGAAGAAACTGGTAAGAATGATTTAGAGACAATTGATAAGTTATTATTAGAACAAGCTAAGGAAATGAATAAAGAAGTGCCAGATTACTACGCTGATGACATAAAACAGGGTTTATTAAAGAACACGTTTTACTTTCTTGCCATGGAATACTTCAAGGATGACCCTGAAATGAGAGCGATTGCCAGGGAAAACTACATGAGCATACAGGAATTTCTGTATTTTAGAATGTGAAGCCATAAACTTTAAAAAACCATTCCTAATCAAACTCTTTTATGATAGAGCAAGTGATTAAGGTTTTAGTTGAGGGCGGCAAAGCTAATCCGTCAGCAATGGGTCAGAGCCTTGGCGTTGCAGGATTAAACATTGGCAAAGTAGTTGCTGACATTAATAACGCGACTAAGGATTATGCTGGAATGAAGGTTCCTGTTAAAATCATTTATGACTCGCAGAGGAATTACAGGTTAGAGGTGGGCGTGCCGCCAACAAGCCAGTTATTAAAGAAGGAAGCTGGCATTGAGAAAGGAGCTGGTGACAGGGAGGCAGCTATTGGTGACTTAACTATTGAGCAGGCTGTTAAGGTTGCAAAGCAAAAGCAGTCTCAGATGATGGGCACTGACTTAAAGAAGAATGTGAAGGAAGTTCTCGGCGTGTGCGTTAGCATGGGCTTAACAGTTGAAGGCAGGAATCCAAAGATAGTTCAGAAGGAAATTGATGAAGGAAAGCATGATGACCGGATTAAATAGAAACCCTTAAAAGTAGAATCCTTTTCATAAAATTTTACTGTTTCGGCAGTAAAGAGGAGTTGAAGCTCTCTTGAAAAAAGAAGAAGTGATTAAAGCCCAAAAGACTTCGTCTTTGGGCGCTGGGACGAGAGTCCTACGCGCTTTGAAGAAGTTGCGCAAGGAAAGTAAGAAGCGTAAGTTTACTCAATCAATTGATATTCAAATAACATTAAAAGAGACTGACGTTAAGAAGCCTGAAAACAAGATTGATGAATTCGTAATACTGCCGCACGCGTTAGGAAAGAAAGTTTCAATCGCGGCCTTCGTTGACAAAGAATTAATCTCAGAAGCAAAGAAAGTATTCAATGAAGTAATACCAAAAGATGACTTCCCAAAATACTTAAAGAAGATTAGGGCAATCAAGAAATCAGTGAGGAAGCATAAGTACTTCATAGCCCAAGCAAACATAATGACTGATGTTGCCAAGGCATTCGGCAGGTACTTAGGGCCTAAAGGAAGGATGCCTAACCCGAAGGCAGGATGTATTGTGCCGCCAAACCCTGCAATACTTAAAGGAGTATACCAGAAACTTCAACGAACAGTCAGGGTAAGAGTGAAGGACCAGCCGACAATTAACGTTGTAATCGGGACTGAAGAATTAAGTGACAAGGAATTAAGTGACAACATACTAAGTGTTTACAACGTAATAGAGAAAGCCCTTCCAAGAGGTAAAACCCAGATTAACAAGGTTTACGTTAAGATGACGATGAGTCGGAGCGTAATAATATGAAGCCATTAATTAAGAAGAAAATTGAGAAGATTAATTCCTTAAGTGATGAATTAAGGAAGCATAAAGTAATTGCAGTAATCAATCTTGAAGGATTAGGAAGCAAGCAATTACAGAGTTTAAGACGCGACTTAAAGGATTTAATTAAATTAGTAATAACAACTAAGAATATCATGGTAAGGGCTATTAAGAAGTCAGAAGTTAAAAACTTAGATAAACTGTCAGAGCAATTAAAAGGTGTTTGCGGACTAGCATTCACTAATAAGAACCCGTTCAAGTTATCAGTTAAGTTAAAAAGCATGACTACTCCTGCACCTGCAAAGCAGGGACAAGCAGCTCCTTTTGACATCATAATTAGTAAAGGACCAACACCATTCGCTCCAGGACCAGTAATATCAGAATTATCAGGTTTAGGGATTAAGACAAAAGTCAAGGCAGGCAAGTTAGTAGTTACTGAAGATACAGTAATTGCCAAACAAGGAGAATTGATTAAGCCAAACCAGGCAAGCATTATGTTAAGGCTTGGCATGACTCCAATGAAGACTGGACTTAAATTAATAGCTGCTTACGAGAAAGAAGTTGTGTACTCAGGAAAAGAATTAATAATAAATCTTGATGAGTACAGGGATAAAATTAGTAATGCTTACATTAATGCTTACAGCCTCGCTTTTAACACCGTAATACCCGTTAAGGAGGTCATTAACGCGTTATTAATGACTGCTCATAATCACGCTCGCAACCTGTCATTAAGTGCTGGATTAATTAATAAGGATAATGCAGGCGAGTTATTAATTCTTGCGCAAGCCAGGGCAATGGCTTTAGCGAGCGAAACAAAATTGGAGGTAAGTTAAATATGGAATACGTTTACACTGCACTGCTCTTAAACTCAGCAGGTAAGAAAGTTACTGAAGAAAGCGTTAAGAAAGTAATGACTGCAGCGGGAGCTAAGCCTGACGCATCAAGGGTTAAGGCATTAATTGCAGCATTAGAAGGAATTGACATTAAGGAAGCAGTTGAGAAAGCAGTTCCTGCAGCAACGCCAGCAGCAACGCCGGCACCAGCTGGAAAGAAGGAAGAAGAGAAAGAAGAGAAGGATGAGAAAGAGGAAGTTTCAGAAGAACAGGCAGCAGCAGGACTTGGCGCATTATTTGGTTAAGTAGAGATATTCTTATAATTCATAAGTTAATCCTTCTTAATTCAATAATGATTAATTGCGTGCATGGGATTAATTTAAAGCTTAACAATGTAAGGTTATGCCTTGACGGTGATTCAAGCGCTGAGCTCGCATTCATTAGTCACGCGCATACAGACCACTTAATTAAGAAACCATTAAGTCATCCAGTAATTGCTTCAAAGCTTACTAAGGAATTGTGTTATGAACGCGTTGGAGTTCGCTTGCAGGAGAATTTAATATTTAATGATTATAAGGGCTTAAGGCTTGAAATGATTGATAATGGCCATATTGCTGGTAGCAAGGCATTACTGATTAATGGTTCTAAGAGAGTGCTTTACACCAGTGACTTCTCATTACATGACCGCTACTTCATTAAAGGATTCAAGCCGCCTAAGTGTGATGTATTAATAATTGAGTCAACTTATGGCAGCCAGCAATATAAGTTCCATAACCCTGAGGAAGTCATGAAAGAAGCATTGAGTGACATTAATGATTATTTAAGTAATGGCAGGAGCATTGTGTTAATGGGTTACGCGCTCGGCAAGGCGCAGTTAATCAGCAAGTTAGTTGAAGGTTATGATAATGTCTTTGTTTACAAATCAATTAAGAATATTAATGAATTAGTATTAAAGCATGGTTACCCAGTGCCAAGTCATCCTGAATTAAACATTAAGGAATTGCCAAGTCAATTCATTGCAGTAACCCCCCAGTACGGCCCAGGCAATCCATTAATTAAGCGTTTAAGAGCTAAGGGTGCTGTAGTTCTTGCCTTTACTGGGTGGACTGGTCACAGGGGCTTGGGAGTGGATAAGGCTTATGAATTAAGCGACCACGCTGACTTCACTGACTTAATTAAGACCGTGAAGAGTTGCAGTCCTGAAAAAGTGTACACTCATCATGGTTACGCTGAGGAATTCGCTGAATTATTAAGGTTTGAGGATTACGATGCAGAAGCCGTTAATAATATAAATCATAAAATATCAGTAGATAATAATGATAATCATTGATGAATGCGTTAGCCAGCGACTAAAAAATTCTCTGGAAAAAGTACTTGATGAAACAATACTGGCTATCGGCAAAAGCGAGTATGCAGGTAAGAGTGATGAATTCATCATGGGACTCGGCATCGCAACCGAGTCAATACTCATCACGCGCGACTACAAGTTTTATAGTCTTTACCCTTTAAAGAAGATTTATTACACTAATCAAGGCTGGAAAAAGATTTATGAAACCATTATTGAATTAAGAGAGTAATCTTCTATTAACCAGTCAAGTTGGTTAAGGCATTAAATATTATTGCGGCGCCAGTGATTCCTTCATTTATTATTGAAGTTATATTCATTATTATTCCAAGCACTAATGCAGCGATTATTGCAGTAATAATATATTTTAGCGGCAGTTCTTCAACACCATGCTTATTCATACTGAATAATGCGCTGCTTATTCTTATAAATTTTTTGTTACGTATTAAGTGACTCAACGAAAATTCTTTTAAAGTTATCTTTAATATTATTTAATTTAATGACTTCCATAATCGCAGTTACTTGTGAGAATCGTAAAGGATTAGTCATGGGGTGTGATTCCTTATTAATTTATGAGAGTAATGATTATGGTTATAGAATAAATGTTAAAGAGGATAAGATTTATGAGATAGGCAACTTCCTTTTCGGAGCTCCTGGCGATGCTGACTTAATAAATGAAGCGCTCAGGATGTTTGAGAATAATATTCCAGCAGACATTCAATCAGTTTACCAGGAGTTATTAGATTTTGATAGGGGAATGAATTTCTTGCTTTGCGGCGAGGACAGGGGTAAAATGGCTGTTTATCGTTATGAGAAAGAAGCGCCCACTACTTGTTATTCTGTTGGTGTTGGCAGGAACATAGTTGAATACAATTTTTTTAGTGTTAAGTATCATGAATCCATGCCACTAAAGCAGTCAATACTATTCATTCTAGACTGCTTAAATGATTTGGAAAAGTTTCTAGCAGTGGAGCGCCCTTTTCACATACATTACTTTGATGATATTAATTCCAATCCTGAAAAATTAGATGAAACCATTCTCAATGAATTCCAGGAACTTGTCTATGAAAAAAAGAAAAGAGAAAATATGATAGGCAGGGACATGGAGAGAAGAGTTGAAGAAATAAAATTATGAGTGGGCTCGGGGCGATTTGAACGCCCGACCTTTGCCACGTCAAGGCAACGTCATAACCAACTAGACCACGAGCC
Organism: Candidatus Parvarchaeota archaeon; assembly: GCA_030615175.1. Taxonomy (GTDB): domain Archaea; phylum Nanobdellota; class Nanobdellia; order WJKC01; family WJKC01; genus JAFCFT01. The sequence continues at coordinate 126,282 of JAUWZX010000002.1, read as the reverse complement.
CGGTAATAAGAATTAAAGTAGTCTTTTTTAAAAAATTATTGGTGACGGCTGGTCATTGCGTAATAATATTATTTCACCTAAATCAGTGCAGTATTCATAAAACCATGATTCAGGCACGGCAAGACTGCCTGCTTCATAATTATTAATTTCATCAATTATTCTTAAACCCTTAGGGTCTGCTTTCAGTAAATTAAATGATGTAATAAGTTCATCAACACTTTTCTTGTATGCTTTATTAATCCTTCTTGTTTTATTCGATTCATTTAACTCAGTTAATAATTCAAGATTCCATTCATATTTCTTCATGTAAGTCATTATTAAGAATGCTTTTTGAGCATTATGCTGTTTTAAGTTATGAATTTTAACATAAGTTCCTGGCTCTAAGTTATAATAATTCATTGAGTAAGCATCAGTAATAACCATTTCATTAAACCCTTTAAAATAACCAGTGACCTTGAATAAATACCATTTATTGCTTTTAGATATAGTGTTTAAATTCATTTAATTAATTTATTAAAGAAGTTCTATAAATCTTTTATTATCCTGTGATGAATATGTGCGGCTGCCGGGATTTGAACCCGGGCTCTCACCGTGGCAGGGTGAAGTCCTAACCAACTAGACTACAGCCGCTAAGTTTGTCTTCAGTCTTATAATTACTTAATTAGTAATAATTGTTTTATAAAGTTTTTTCAATCTTTTAATTCCTTGCTGCACTTAGGACATAATCCTCCAATTGCATTAGAATAATTTAATAATCTGCCGCACTTACAGCACTGAGTTGAGTTCTTATTCATTAAATTAAACAGGCTTAAAGGCAACATTTATAATTAAAATAGTGCTAAGCTGGGTTTATAAATATTTTTCTCGTAATACTCCTTCATAAAAACTCTTAAAAAGTCTTGCGTAAATTAATTAGATAATCATGAATCTTGAATCTAAGAGAGCATTATTGAGAAAGCAGGGTTATAAGTTAGTCATGACTAACGGCGCAGTCAAGCCGTGTGCTTGGTTAAGGAAGTCATTATTTAATAAAGGGCATTGCTATAAGCAGGAATTTTATGGCATTAAGTCGCACAGGTGCCTGCAGTGCACTCCAAGCATTCATTACTGCAAGCATAACTGCCTGTTTTGCTGGAGGCCTCATGAAACAACGATTACTAAAAAATTAAAAACAATTGATGACCCAAGAGAATTAGCTGCAGGATTAATTAAGGCGCAGAGAGAATTCTTAATTGGTTATAATAAGTCAGGAGTTGATGAAGAGAAATTACGAGAAGCACGGAATCCTTCTCAAGTTGCTATAAGCCTTGCAGGCGAGCCAGCGGATTATGCAAGGCTTGGCGGGTTAGTAAGTGAATTCTTAAACAAGGGGATGACTGTGTTCATAGTCACTAACGGCACTAACCCTGAAGCATTAAGGAAGTTAAAGCCGTTGCCTACTCAGTTATACTTAACGCTTCCAGCACCTGATGAGGAAACCTACCTCAGGACTTGCGCTCCAAGAATTAATTCCTGGAACAAGATAATTGAATCACTCAAAGTAATGAAAACTTTAAAGACCAGGAGGGTTGTCCGCTTAACCCTTGTCAATGACTTGAATTTTAAGAATCCTGAGATGTATGCTGAATTAATCAGTATTGCACGCCCTGACTTTGTTGAACCAAAGGCATTCATGAGCGTTGGCTTTGCAAGGAAGAGACTGCCTTATGATAACATGCCTTATCATTCAGAAATTAAGGAGTTCTCACTAAGAATTGCATCATTCCTTGGTTATGAATTAATTAATGAGAAAATTGCTTCAAGAGTCTGCCTTCTTGCTTCACCTAACGCGCCTAACCCTATTATTTAAGCAAGTCAATCCTTCTGACTTCAACAAACTTTAATGGATGTATCTTATGAATTTTTTTAGAAAGAGTTATTTGAAGCTTGTTCATCAAGCACATTAAAACTAGGTTATCCAAGTCCATGTTATTAACCAGCTTGATTAATTCCTTTTCCATAACGTTCCTGATTAATTTCTTCTTCGTTGCTTGGATCCTGCCATTAATTGCTGAGATTAACTTCATCCTGACTTTCTTCTTGTCAGATGTTTGAGTGTCAGTTATTAATTCAACCTTGCTCATCTTCTTTTGAAGAAATCTCTGTAAGTACTGTCTTTGAACAACGTAACCATAAATGCTTGTTTCCACCTTGTTCTCACTGACTTTATTAATTATTAATTTAATGTTAATATGCGATTTCTTAAAGTTATTAGTTAAGTCCCTTGCATTAACAGTGATAATTCTTCCAATAATGCTTTTCGAGTCATAACTTAAAGTCTCGCCTACTTTAATGTTTCCAAATATTCTTGGGCTTATAATTTCAAACCATGTTCTCTTCTTCTTAACCATAAAGGAACTGAAATTAATTAACTATTTAATAATCTTTCGAAATTACTGATGAATTCAGCTTCATATTCTTTCTTAATCACTGCCCCGCCAACCCTTAAGTGCCCTCCTCCCTGCCCGAATTCCTTAACTGCCTGCCTGAGAATTAAGCCCGTATTCAATTCATCATTCCTGCTTCGAACGCTAATCTTTAATTCATGACTGTTCTTCTCTGAAATGCCAATAATGAATTCCTTATCAAATAAGGAGTTTATGGCTGTAATTGAGCATATTGTTCCAATTAGTTTGAATGGTATTGCTGAGTGGGCTTTTATGTAAACTGCTTTATTGGTTAGTAATATTTTATCTTTGTTTTCATTAATCCATCTAAGCGCGCCAGCCAATTCCCTTCTATACTTGCTTAATACAGTGCTTACTTCACCGTCATCCTCTTCCATCAGCAGGCTAATGCCTGTGCTTGGCTTGTCCATCCTGCCGCAAGCATTAAGCATTGAACTCCATTCTTCAAGATTATTCTTTATTAATCCAATATTGAATTCATAGACTGTTTTGAATACGTCTTCAGGGTTATCCAAATTCTTTCTTTTAATTATTACTCCGCTGATTAATCTTTGTTTTTCATTACTTGTTAAGTCGCTTAGCGTCCTCCACTCACCTGTTTCTTCATTTTTTAATTTAATGCCTAATTCTTGAAGCATCATTACTGCATTTGTCTCATTGCCAGTGATTCCTGGTATTTCATAATCATTTGAGTATTCCAATACTTTGTGTACTGGTCTTAGGTTATGCCCGTAAACGTTTAAGTCCTTGCGCTCCTTAATACTGCTCTGCTTTAGTATCTGGTAATTAAGCCCTGCCTTCATGTCCTGGCCGTCCCCTTTAGCGCCTATTAAAGCGATTGAAGCCATTAATGGGTTGTTAAGCCCTGCCTCCTTTAGGAATAAGTAAATTACTCCTGAAGCACTAATTGTTTTACTTCCATCAACTCCATGAAGGCATGGATTAATGTGTATTAAGTTATCATGATTTAGTAATTTCTCTGGCTGGTGATGGTCAAGGATTACAATCTTATTATTATTAATTGCTTTCTTTAACCTGCTTAACTGCCCTGTACCGAGGTCGCATAGTATTGTTGGTAACTTGCTTTTTTCAATTTCCTTAATCACTTCGTCATCTAATTGCTGGACAATCCTTAGCCTGAACTGATTCATTGAGTAATTCTTTAAGTAATTAATCATTATTGCAGCGCTTGATATGCCATCAGCATCTAGGTGCGAGTAAACTTCCCACTTGCTTTCGCTTTTAAGCCATTTCTTGAAGCGCTTGGCTTCCATGGTCAGCGCCTTCTTGAATTCTTTCATTCATTAATCACTATATTAATAATTCCATTCATTAATCACTCTATTAGTAGTTTTGCTTTTTCATGAATGTATATCCAGTTATTTGGTAATTCCCCTGTTCTTCTGTAATATTTCACTAGTCTTTTAATTTTTGATTCAATTAATTGAAGATTCCTCTTGTTATGCATGTCATGCTTGTTATTCTCTAAGTGCTTTCTTAGATTAACTGCTTTCCTTATTAAGTTCTGCAATTCTTCTGGTATTTTAGGATTTAATTCATGTTTTTCCAGTATTGTCTTCACTGACTTCCCTGTTATTAATTTAATGTCTGGGATGCCATGAGTGTCTCTTAATATTAATCCTGTTTTGCTCATGCTCTTGCCTTTTTTTGCCAGTTTAATCACTAAGTCAATTACTTCTTCCTTTGAGTGCTTAACCCATGCAGGCTTAACCTTCATTACTGGTTTATGAGAGCCTGATTTTCCTCTCTTCCTTCGATGCATTCTTGCCATAAAATAACAACCTCGTCAAGTGCTGAACTGCGAAATGGCTTTTCAGCCTTGAATTAATTCAATGAAATTAATCATTCATTTTTAAATCTTTCGCGCTTATTCCTGTTTATTAATGATAAAAACCTTACTTTTAAAAATTCTTCTTAAGTTAAGTAAATAATTATGCCAACTATTGATGAGCAGATTGCTGAAACTGAGGATTTATTGAAGCGCACTAAGCGCAATAAGGCTACTGAGCATTACATTGGGACAATGCTTGCAAGGCTGTCTAAACTCAGGGCTTTAAAGGAGCATAAGTCTTCAGGCAGGAAGAGCGGTCCTGGTTATAGTGTTAAGAAGAGGGGTGATGCTACTGTAGTGCTTATTGGTTTCCCTAGTGTTGGCAAGTCAACACTACTTAATGCCTTGACTAGTGCTAAGTCAAAGGTTGCTCCTTATGATTTCACAACTATTAAGGCAATTCCCGGGATGATGAATTATAATGGCGCGAGCATTCAATTAATTGATGCGCCGGGAATTATTAGGGAAGCAGCTCTTGGTAAGGGCAGGGGCAGGGAAGTTATTAGTGTTGTCAGGAATGCAGATTTAATATTAATAATGCTTGATGATAAAGTTAAGCGCTTGCCAGTCATTAAGAAAGAGTTATATAATGCTAACATAAGGCTTGATGAGGCGCCGCCAAGAATCACTATTAAGAAGGATGTTAAGGGCGGCTTAATCATTGATTCATTAGTTAAGCAGGACTTAAGCGTTGACTCTATTAAAAGTGTTTTCAGAGAGTTCAGCTACGTTAATGCAAAAGTATTGCTTAAAGAGAAATTCACTCTTGAGCGATTAGTTGATGCTTTATCAAGGAATCGCAAGTACGTTAAAGTCCTTTTATTAATTAATAAGATTGACTTGATGAGCAAGTCATTATTACACAGGATTAAGAAGCAGTTCCCTAATGCAGTATTCATTAGTGCTGAGAAGGAACTAGGTCTTGATGAGTTAAGGGATGGAATTTGGGTTGTACTGGGTTTTATGCGTATTTACATGAAGAAGTCAGGCGCTGAGCCTGATTATGAGGAACCGTTAATACTTAGGGGTAAAGTTACTGTCAGGGAAGTAGTTAAGGGTATTAGGAAGAGTCATGGAAATCTTATTAATGCTCAAGTCTGGGGTAAATCCGCTAAGTTCCCTGGACAGAAAGTTGGCTTAAAACACAAGTTAATGGATGAAGATGTAGTTACATTATATTTTAAATAAAGAAATATAAATCATTAGTTCATAATTAATCCTTATGATTATTGAATCAGTGCGCAAGGACTTGATTGTAATACTTGAAGAGTTAATGCCTCTTTACAGGGATTATAAGGCTGATGCCATAAAAGCATTATCAAATCGCATTATTCACTCAGCCAGTATTTACCAAGACCAGGTTTCAATCAAGGCAGCCATTATTATTTATTCAATAGGCAAAGTAATTGATAAGGGAAAGAGGAAGCATTACCAGCAGAGGAAGTGGGAGGCATTCCAAAAAGTCTTGGCGCCTGAGTTAAGGAGGGCTAAGGAAGCGTTAATGAGTAATGATGAGAAGAAATTACTAACATCTTTTAACAGGATTGAGCGGGCAGTGATGAAGTTAGACAAGTCATTCATGGAGTACGCTGACTTCGTGCTTCATAAGGCTAAACTAAAGAAGGGTGTTAAGATTTACGAGCATGGCGTTTCGTTAAGAAAAGTGGCTGAATTACTCGGCATCTCTGAGTGGGAGTTAATGCAGTATTCAGGCAAGACAAGGATTACTGACAGGGATAAAAGGAAGAGTGAGGTTAAGGAAAGACTTGACAGGGCCAGGAGGCTGATTGAGTGAAAGGCGTGGTTGTTGACACTTCAAGCCTTATCAGTTTATCAACTAATTGCTTGTTATGGATTCTTGACTCATTAAAGGATAAGGTTAACTTTTACGTGACTAAGGGCATTATTGATGAATCAATTAATCATGCCTTGAGAATTGATAGGTTCAGGCTTTCAGGCATGCGCTTGCTTAAAAGATTATGTGAGGGAGTGCTTGACCACATTGATTATGATGTGCCACTTGCTGATTCATTAACTCAGGCAGCTAATTCAGTGTTCATTGCTTGGCGCAAGCCAGTTAAGATAGTTCACAAAGGAGAGATGAGTGCTGTCAGCGCCGCGGTTAAGGCAGGAGTTAATTATTTTTTAATTGATGAGAGAATTACAGGCATGTTAATTGATGACCCTAATGGTTTAAGGAATACTCTTGCTAATAGATTGCATACTAAGGTTGAAATTGATAATCAGGCTCTTAACCGCTTCAAGGAATTGTCAAAAAGCATTAATGTTATTAGGAGTTCAGACCTTGTTAGCATTGCTTACGAGAAGGGATTAATGGATGATTTCATTAAATCCTGCAGCGGCGTCAAGGCCCGCAGGGACTTAATTTCAGGAATGCTCTGGGGCTTAAAATTCGCTGGATGCGCGATAAGCACTAAAGACATTAATGAGTACTTGAAGTTGTTGATTTAAGTTTTTCAAGGCCAGAAGGGTTTTTTATCTTTGTATTCAGGAATATCATTATAATTCTCTGGCTCTGGATTAGGACTATTCTCTAATCCAGTTATTTTTTTTTCTTCAGGTTCATGACTAATTTCATGCCTTGCAGATTCTAATAATATTTTACGCTCAACGCTTGAAATTAAGTGTTTAGTCTTTAATACAACGTCAGGGTTAACACTTATTGAATCAATCCCCTGCCTAATAAGGAATTCAGTGACTTCAGGGTAAACGCTTGGTGCTTGACCGCAAATACTGACAGTCACGCCTTTATCATGAGCAAGCCTTATTAACCTGCTTATTGATGCAAGCACAGCATGGTTGCGTTCATCAAAGTAACCCATCTTCCCTAACTTTTCTGAATCCCTGTCAACGCCGAGGATTAACTGTGTTAAATCATTACTGCCTATCGAGAAACCATCGCATAATTCAGCGAACTTGTCGGCTAATATTATAATACTCGGCACTTCAGCCATTAACCATACCTTAAAGTCCCTGCCCCTAGCCAAGCCCTCGCTCTTAAGGATTCTTAAAACCTGCTTTACTTCATCAATTACCCTGACGAATGGAAGCATTACCCATACATTTCTTAAACCATCATCCCTTACTTTCTTTATTGCCTTGCATTCAAGCCTGAACACCTGCTCAAACTCCTTGCTAACATACCTTGAGCAACCCCTCCACCCAATCATTGGGTTATCTTCATGCGGTTCATAAGCCTCCCCTCCCTCTAAGTCCCTGTACTCATTAGTCTTGAAGTCACTGAACCTGACAATTACTGGTTTAGGATTAATAACTTCAGCAATTTTCTTAACTCCTTCAGCTAACTTATTAATGTACTCATCCGCCTTGCCGTCAGCAATTAACTTATTAGGGTGGACTCCAATGTGGCTTGCAATTATGAATTCAATACGCATTAATCCAATGCCATCAGTTGGTAGTCTAGCATAATCAATGATTTTCTCAGGAATACCCAAGTTCATGTAAACCTTCGTAGCAGTTACTGGCGCGTCCATGGAAAACGTTGCTTGCTTGATTTCCTTAACTTCTTCTTTTTTCTCCTGCTCCTCTAAAGCCTTTTCACCTGCCTTTAATACAATGCCTTTATTAGCGTCAACAGTTATTATCATATCATCCTTTAATATTTTGGTCGCGTTACTCGTGCCAACAATGCATGGCACTCCAAGTTCTCTTGATACGATTGCAGCATGACTTGTTAAACCCCCTTTATCAGTAACTATTGCTGCTGCCCGCTCCATTGCAGGCACCATGTCAGGAGCAGTCATTTCAGTTACGAGAATACAACCTTCTATTACTTTGTCAAGTTCTGAAGCGTCATGAATCATTTTTACAGGACCTGAGGCGATTCCAGGACTTGCTGGCAATCCTTTTAGTAAGACTTCACCTTCTGCCGCTTTCACTTCCTCTCCTTCCTCTGCCTTTTTCCCGAAGAAAGTTACTGGTCTTGACTGGACAATGTATAATCTGTTATCACTGCTTGCCCATTCAACATCCTGCGCAACACCGTAATGTTTTTCAATTTTCTTAGTTACTTTAGCAAGAGTGATTATTTGCTCATCATCTAATATCTGCTTTTCCTGCTTCCTTTCAGGCACTTCTACATCAGTATTCTTGCCTGATATTGGGTCTTTTATAAGCATTTTATTCTGCTTATTAACTAATTTCTTTTTAATAGTCCAGTCAGTTTTTGAGACTTCATAATGGTCTGGATTAATTACGCCTTTAACTATGTACTCTCCTAATCCCCACCCAGCTTCAATGATTATTAAATCCTTGTCACCTGTTGTTGGGTGTATTGAAAATGCTACTCCACTCTTCTCTGAGTCAACCATTCGTTGGATTATAACACTTATTAATACTTTTTCATGAGGGAATTTATTCTTTTCCCTGTAGTAAATCGCTCTTGCAGTGAAAAGACTTGCCCAGCAATTCTTAACTGCCTCAAGCAAGGCTTCCTCTCCTTTAACATTAAGGAATGATTCTTGCTGGCCTGCAAAACTCGCTTCAGGAAGATCTTCTGCCGTGGCACTGCTCCTTACAGCAACATAAGGTTCCTTCTGCCTTGAAGGCTTTATTAATTCCAATGCTTTCTTATTTAATTCAATGTGTTTCTTACCAATGAGTATGTTCTTATAAGCTTCAATTACTGGTTTCTTAAAATCTTCTGGGAATACCTCGCTCTTAATTATTGTTTGAATTTCTTTTGCAGTTTTCTGCAATGATTTAGTATCATTAACGTCAAGTTTATTTAGTAATTCTTCAATCTCTTTGTAAATCCCTGTCCTGTCAAGAAATTCCTTGTACGCCTGGGCTGTCACTACAAAGCCGGGAGGTATTGGGAATCCTGCCTTTTGCATTTCACCTAAGTTAGCTCCCTTGCCGCCTGCTATGTCAACACTATTCTTGTTTAATTCCTCAAACCATGCAATAATTTTAACCATTAATAAGAAGAATAATTACTCGAGATTTTATAAGCTTTTCAATACTTTAATCATTAATCGGTACTTGCATGGAAGTTTATCCCCTGCCCTTTTCAAAGCAGTTTTTGCAGTATTAATATTTGCTTCATCAACCCTTGCAGTTAGGATTCCCTGCTTTTCCTTGACTATCGCTGCCCTGCCTAAAGCCTTGCCGAACGCATGCTTCATCCCGTCCTGGAACCTGTCAGCGCCCGCGAAGTTGGCCCTGGGGTTATGCCTTATTACTTGGTGAGGGTATACTTTAATCTTGAAATGGTAATTGTCTTTGCCAAGATTCTTCTCTAAGTACCTGTTAGCGGCTAGTCTAGCACTCTCCAATGCATTGTGCCTTATTTGAATATGATCCTTTGATATTAGTTCTATTTCATGGCTGAATTTTCCATTAGTCTTGCCCATCTCGAACTTCACTATTTTTATGCCAGGAACTCCTTTAACAAATGACTGTCTCTTATACTTTGATACCCTAGTGTAAGCGCGCTTCGGCTTCCTGTAACAGCATGCTTTCCTTAATTTTGCCATTAGAATACTGAAAAATAATTATCTCTTTATAAAATTTGCCTTAGTAAAATTTAAAAAATAATCCCTTATTCTTTCAATAGTAATGGAAAATATTTACGTTATTGGGCATAAGAACCCTGACACTGATTCAATAGTGGCTGCAATAGCTTATGCTAACTTTAAGAACAAGATTGAAAGTGAGGACGAATACATTCCTGTGAGAGCTGGAGAAATTAATTCTGAGACAAAGTATGTGTTAGAGCGCTTTAAAATCCCTGTTCCAGAATTAATGACTGACACTTCAGGCAGAAAAATAATACTCGTTGACCATAATGAGATGGGTCAAGTAGTTAGGGGAACTGAGAAAGCACGGATATTCGAGATAATTGACCATCATAAGATTGGTGACATTCAGACAAGTGCGCCAATAATGTTTCATGCAGAGCCAATAGGCTCAACAGCAACAATAATCGCTGACTTCTACTTCTATCATAAAGTGAAGTTAAGCAAGAGCATGGCTTCAATATTATTGGCAGCAATACTGTCAGATACTGTTATCTTCAAGTCGCCGACAACAACTGAGAAAGACAAGCTAATAGCAGAGAAGTTAAACAAGATTGCAGGATTAGACGTTGAGTCATTTGGTATGGAAGTGAAGAAGGCTAAGTCAAGCATTAAGGGCAGGAATGCTAATGAATTAATAATGAGTGACTTCAAGGACTTAGAGAAGAATGGATACAAGTATGGGATTGGACAGATAGAGGTAGTACATTACGAGGAAGCGGTTGCTAGAAAGGTTGAAATCCTTAAAGAGTTAAGTGCAGTTGGAGCGTCAAGGGGGCAGAGACTAATAATTTTAATGGTGACTAACATTATTGAGGAAGCAACTAAATTATGGTTCATTGGCGATGCTGAATTAATTAACAAGGCATTTAAGAAGAAGTCAGAAAATAATGAATTATTCCTTCCAGGGGTCATGAGCAGGAAGAAGCAGGTAGTTCCTCTAATACATGGAGTGATTTAATGAAGGTATTGTTAGACACTAATGCGTTACTAATCCCATTTCAATTCAAGCTTGATATTTATTCAAGGATTAGGGTGTTAATTCCTAAGGCAGAAGTAATTACTTTAAGCGAGTGCGTTGAGGAGTTGAAGAAGAAGAAGCCGCGCGTCTGGAAGTCAGTAATTGATTTAGGATTACAGAAAGGCTTAAGAATTATAGAAACGCTTTTAAGGGTTAAGACTGTGGATGATGAAATATTAGAGTATGCTCAAAAGCATAAGTGTTTGGTATTCACGCAGGACAGGGTGCTTAAGAAAAAACTTTTAAATGCATCACTGCGTGTCATTATAATGAGGCAGAGAAAATACTTGAAGGTGATTGGCTGAAATGTATAAGGTATTGTCCATGAGCAGTAGGATTAGGGTTCCTCCTAATTATTTCGGCTCAGACGTTAAGAAGAGTATTATTAAATCAATTCAGGAAAGTTATGAAGGTTACTTAACTCAGAGTCAGGAGTTGTTATTGTGTCTTGTTGATATTAAGAATGTTGGTGATGGAGTTATAATTCCTGGCGATGGCGCGATTTATTATGGTTGTGATTTTGAAATGCTTTCGTATGCTCCTGAGATTCATGAAGTTGTTGAGGGAACGATAACTGAGATAGCTGAGTTCGGGGCTTTTGCAAAGACCGGACCTATTGAAGGATTAATTCATCAAAGCCAGGTAATGGATGATTATGTTACTTATTCAAAGTCTAAAACTCTTCTCGGCCGCAGCACTAAGAGAGCATTAAAGATTGGTGATAAGATTAGGGCAAGGGTTATTGCAGCAAACCTTAAAACCCTTCAGACCGCTAAGATTGGTTTAACAATGAGGCAGCCAGGGCTTGGAACCCTTAAATGGCTTGAAGAGGAGCACGCCAATGTCAAAAAGGTTTCCAAGAAACCTGAAAAGGATGGTGAGAAGAAGAAATGATTGAGAAGGCTTGTTTGAAATGCAAGAGGATTGTTACTGGCAAGCAGTGCCCGATATGTAAGACTAGTAAGTTAAGCACTAAGTGGAAGGGGTTTGTCATAATCCTTGATGCTAAGAATTCAGAGATTGCTAAGGAGATGAGTTTAACTGAAGGTAAGTACGCGTTAAAGGTGAAGTAAGGTATGGAGTTAAAGATTCTTTTAGAAGAGGAGAATAAATTATTTAATAGAATTGAATTAAGGTTTGAGGTTATTCATGAGGGCGAACCGACTCCTAAGTTAAGTGCTGTTAGGAGCAAGATTGCTTTAACAACTGGCGGAATGTCAAGCCATGTTGTCATTGATAAGTTCGAAACCTTATTTGGTATTGGCAGGACTATTGGTTACGCAAGGGTTTACAAGACTAAGGATGAAATGCTTGAGTACGAGCCTGAGTACTTATTAAAACGCAACGGCTTAATAGCAGAAGAGAAGCAAGAAGAGAAGCAAGAAGAGAAGAAGGAAGAGAAACAAGAAGAGAAACAAGAAGAGAAGCAAGAAGAGAAGAAGGAAGAGAAGAAGGAGGTTGAAGTGAGTGGGAAAGAAGAGGAAGGAGTCAAAGAAGAAGGGAAAGAAGGAAAGAAAGAACAAGAAGCCAAGTAAGAAGTGGGAGAAGTACGAGGTCTCTGACGGTTCATTGAAGAGGCGTAAGTACTGCCCTAGATGTGGTCCAGGCACATTCTTGGCAGAGCATAAGGACAGGGTTACTTGCGGCGCGTGCGGCTACGTTGAAATCAAAGAATGATAGTCATCAATTTTTGTCTTAAATAGAAAATTTGATTTACATGTATTGTCAAGCACTTTATTATAATGTTTAATCCAATTTTCATGCAATGTGATTGTCATTACTAACAATAAGTATTATAATAAATTTATAAACTTAACCTTTCTTTTTCAGTTTAATGATTTGCCTTGGAATAGAATCAACAGCCCACACCTTTGGGGTTAGCGTGGCAACGCGTGAAAAAATACTCTCAAACGTCATGGATTCCTACAAACCTAAGAAGGGAGGTATTCATCCAAGAGAGGCTTCAGAGCATCATGCAAGAGTATGCACTGACGTAATTAATGAATCCTTAAGCAAGGCAGGCTTATCTCATAAGGACTTGGACTTAATTGCTTTCTCTAATGCTCCAGGCATTGGGCATACACTAGGAGTTGGTGCAGTAGTGGCTAGAACGCTTTCAAAGACTTTGAATAAACCTTTAATACCTGTTAATCACTGCATAGCGCATGTAGAGATTGGGAGGAAGATTACTGGCTGCATTGACCCAGTCACTCTTTACGTTTCAGGCGCTAACACTCAAATAATTGCTTACCAGGGAGGTTATTATAGGGTTTTTGCTGAAACTCTTGACATGGGGGCTGGGAATTTTATTGACTCATTCGCGCGTTACTCAGGCATACCATTCCCTGGCGGACCAGTTATTGAAAAATTAGCAGAAAAAGGAGGATACGTTGAACTTCCTTACAGTGTTAAGGGAATGGATGTTTCATTCACTGGAATATTAACTAATCTTCGTAACAAATTAAGAACTCATGAACTTAAGGACCTTTGCTACTCAATGCAGGAGCATGTTTTTGCAATGCTGGTGGAAGTATCTGAAAGAGCGCTTGCTCACTGCCAGAAGAATGAATTATTACTCGCTGGAGGCGTTGCAAGCAATAAGCGCTTGCGCGAGATGTGCAAAGTAATGTGCAAGGAGAGGGGTGCTGAATTCTTCGTGCCTAAGAAGGAGTATTGTGTTGATAATGGAGCAATGATTGCAGTGTTAGGGTTATTAATGCATGATGCTGGAGTTAAGTTCAAGAAGAGTGATTATCTTATTAGTCAGCGTCAGAGGACTGATGAGGTGATGGTTTTGTGGCGTTAGAGTTAATTGCTCACGGAGCTGAGAGCAAGTTATATCGTGACGGCAGTAAATTAATTAAGCATAGAATTAAGAAGTCTTACAGGATTAAACGATTAGATGAACGCTTGCGCAAGTATCGTAATAAGCGCGAGGTCAAGGCTTTAAGGAAGGCTTATAATTTAATTAAGGTTCCTAAAGTGCTTGAAGTTAATGATTATAAAATCATCATGGACTTCATTGATGGTGAAGTACTGCGCGATGTCATTTCTGACTTAAGCAATGAAGAATTCAATAGTGTCTGTAAGAAGATAGGCTTGTACGTTAAGGCATTGCATTCTAAGGGCTTGATTCATGGTGATTTAACAACTAGTAATATGATGCTGAGAGGTAGTGAATTATTCTTCATTGACTTTGGCTTGTCAGAGGTTTCTAGTAAGGTGGAGGCGAAAGCAGTTGACTTGCATGTGTTAAAGGAAGCGTTGAACAGCAAGCACTATGATATTGCTGAACGGGCTTGGAGGATAATAAGGAATGCTTATGGAATAATAGAAGTTCTTAAGCGCTTAAAAGTAGTTGAATCGCGCGGCAGGAAGAAATTAAAGATTTAATCATTATCACAGTGCTCGTCAGCAATGTATTCACCTATGAATTCAGTGTCAAAGTCGCTGTTAGGGTAATTGCCTGTCTTGCCAGCGCCAGGCATTCTCGTTCCAGCAGTATATTTAGGCAATTCAATTAATGGTTGATTATGCAGTTCAGCGTAATTCTCACCCTGATACTGCTCCATTAAATTCAATATTTTTTTAAATTCTTTCTCATTCATGAACTCTTTATTTATGCAAATGCATTTATAAATTTTTTTATATGCATAATGCATTACGCACAACATAAGACATGATGATTGAATTATTTTCATTATTATTTGGCGTTTTCCTGCTTATTTACTGCAGTCCTAAAGTTGTTAGTTCTTCTTCTGCTCTTGCCAAAATCTTTAAGATATCGCCTTTATTAATTGGCATGCTAGTCGTCGGAATTGGCACTTCAATTCCTGAAATAAGCAACTCGATTATCTCGTCATTGCTTGGGCACGGCGACATTAATGTTGGTAACGCTATTGGCTCTTCAATCTCGCAGATAACCCTTATCCTCGGGTTGTGCGTTTTAACTGGGGGTTTAGTAAAAACTAAAAGAGATGACGTTCTCGTGCTTGGGTGTGGTGCAGCATTATCAGCCATTCTTGGAGTTTCAATAATAATTAAAGGGGTTATTAGCCAGTTAGACGGCTTGTTATTAATGATTTGCTACATTATTTTAGTAATAATACTGCGCAATTACATTAGGAAGGGTTACTTCCCTGTTGGAATTGGGGAGCGGGTTTACAAGGCAAGAAAGTTAAAATATTGTGCAGTACTCGCTTTAAGTCTTTCAGGCGTTATTATTGGTTCTTACGCTCTTGTTGATACAGTCATCATTATTTCTGAAAGCTTTGGATTGCCTGAATTCATTATTAGTTTTCTCGCAATAGGCATCAGTACTTCACTGCCTGAATTAGTTGTTGGCGTGTCAGCTGTAAGGCGTAAGGAGTATGAATTATTGCTTGGCGACATTTTCGGCAGTAACATGGTTGACTTAACTCTTTCTTTGGGTGCTGGCCCTGTTCTTGCAGCGAACATCTTATCTGGCGGCGCGGTAAGATGGATTGGCTTATACTTAATAATGGTTACACTGGCAGTCACTGCTTTAATTGCTTGGAGGAAGAAGATTGATAAAAAAACAGGAGTTCTCTTCATATTATTATACTTTGCTTCAATACCCCTTCTAACTATTTAATTATTCTGATATTTCCATTTCCATAAACCTTTTCTTCCTAAGAAAAGCTTTACCAAAAGAATTTATTGGTTTTCATTCAGTTATTTCCATTTCCATGTTAATGCTTTTAGGAATCTGTATTCTCATGATGAGTCTTAGTGCGCGCTCGTCAACTCCTAAGTCAATTATTCGCTTGTGAATACGCATCTCCCAAGTCTCGAAAGTTTCGCGTCCTTGACCGCAGGGGCTTCTCCTTGTAGGCACTCTTAATTTTTTAGTTGGCAGTGGAATCGGGCCTCTCATGTCAACTCCTGCTTTCTCAGCAATATCCTTAATCTGGTTGCAGATACTTAGGAGTGCTTCAGAATCAGTGCTTGATAACTTAATCCTGGCCATTGACATAATCTTTGACATAGTCCTTAGGATAATAATGAACTCTTTTTAAAAGTTTCGGAAAAAAATATTTTTTTTTAAAAGAATGCTTAAGGGGTGGAAATCTTTAAAATATTGTTTAATAGTAATAATTATTATAATGGACTTAATGGATAGAGTGCTTTTTGCCTTGAGCGTTAAAAAGTATTGTGGGAGTATTGAGGAATTTATTAAATTAACTGACAATTATTCTACTATTAATGATGTCTGCGCTAACGAGTGGTTGAGAAGTAATGCTGAAGGATTGAAAAACGTCATGGTTGAAGCAAGCAAGTTCTTAAATGAAGAGTATGGCATTAATGTTAAACAAGAATCCTTTATCATTGATACTCGTGAGCCTACAGATAACGTTGCTTGCTATGACTACAGTCTTAGCGGTGTTGCCGCGTATGAAGGATTATTAAAACAGTATGATGAAGACCATGACTTAGCGGTTGGGCATATTGTTCACGAATTAGTGCATAAATACAGGAGGGATATGGATAAGAGAGTGCACTTCTTATTTAATGATTATTACAATTCAATTCTTAACTGCTTTACTCGCTCAAGGATTGGGCCTTATTATTATGGAGATCTTGATTTTGATACACAATCCTTTATTCGTGATTTTTATAATAAGGAAAATCCTTTTCGAGACATTGATAGTTGGTTAAGGAGAAGAAAGCCTGTGAAGAATAATAGTGGGTTGTATAAATTTTTATGTAACATGGAATCAGCATGGTTGTTGCGTCATTACTTAATTGAGTGCCCGGCAATAAACGCAGGAGTTAATTATTATTCACTTATAAAGAATGTAAGCATTGACGAAGCGCTTAAGAAATTTTATGACGGTCATTTTTACAGTAAACTCATTACTAATTTTGACCAGTTACTCATTACACAAGAACCTGACTTGCGTTACTTTAAGAAATTACTAATTAAGGGAAATGAATTAATAAAAAAAGAAAAAAAAATAGAATAAATTCTATTTCTTTGTTGTTGTTGCTGCCTTGGTATTGCCTTTCTTTGCCGGTGCCTTTTCTACTTTTTTTGCCTTTTCTACTTTTCCTTTTTCTGTTATTTCAATGCACATTCCAGCGCCAATAGTCTTGCCCATGTCCCTGATAGCGAAGTTTGATAATTGAGGAATCTTTGATTTCTCTTCAATAACAAATGGTTTAGACGGCTTGATTAATACAATAGCCGCGTCACCTTTCCTCAAGACTTCAGGGTTCTCTTCCTTAGTAGCGCCAGTCTTTGGGTCAAGCTTTTTTAATAACTTCTCAAAACTGCATGCCACTTGAGCTGTGTGCGCATGGAATACCGGCGTGTAACCAGCAGTAATGACTGTCGGGTGGTTAAGGACGATTATCTGTGCCTTAAATTTCTTAGCAACTGTTGGCGGGTTGTCAAGGTGACCTCCCACATCCCCTCTCTTAATGTCATTCTTACCTATTCCCCTAACATTGAATCCAATGTTATCGCCAGGTTCTACTTGAGGCACGCTTTCATGATGCATTTCAATACTCTTAACATCGCCTGTCGCTCCTGAAGGCATGAAGATTACTTTATCACCAACCTTCATCGTTCCTGTCTGAACCTTGCCGACAGGTACTGCGCCAATACCCGTTATTGAATAAACATCCTGCACTGGTATCCTAAGTGGTAGTTTTACTGGTTTCTCAGGCATTTGTATATTATTAAGCGCTTCAAGCAGTGTTGGACCCTTATACCATGGAGTCTTATCACTTTTCTTAGTCACGTTATCTCCTTTAATAGCGCTTACAGCCAAGAAACTGATTTTTGACGTGTCAAATCCAGCGTTCTTTAACCAACTGACTAAGTCATCCTTGACTTCATTCCATCTGCTTTCCTTGTAGTTAATGACGTCCATTTTATTAATTACTGCAATTACTTGCTTGACTCCGAGAGTCCTGCACAGGAAGATGTGTTCTTTTGTCTGTTCCATGACGCCGTCTCTGGCATCAACTACTAGGACTGCAGCATCAGCTTGAGATGCTCCTGTAATCATGTTCTTAACGAAGTCTCTGTGCCCGGGAGCGTCAATAATCGTGAATGTATACTTTTGAGTGTCAAATTTCTTATGTGATAACTCAATTGTTAATCCTCTTTTCCTTTCCTGTTCTGTCACGTCAGTGACGTAAGCGAACGCCCATGTCTGTTTGCCAAGTTCTTCTGCTTTTTTCTTAAATTTTTCTAACTCCTGCTGTGTTAAGGCACCTGTTTCGTGGAACAATTTACCTATAAGTGTGCTCTTACCGTGGTCTACATGCCCTACGAACACCAAGTTCAAATGTTGTTTTTTTGCCATGTTTTTACCTCCATTTCTGTGTTTGTATTAAGAAATCAAGAAAATAATAAATCTTTTTAAAGGTTTCGGAAAAAACCTGATTTTTTATGGTTTTTTGGACTTAAGTCCTTTCCTGTTCTTGATTTTCTTCACTACTTCGTCCTGCAAGTCTTTAGGGACTGGTTCGAACTTGCTGTCAACAAGGAACCATACGCCGCGCCCTTCAGTAGCGCTTCTTAAGTCACTAGTGAAGCCGAAGGCATTAGCTACAGGGAGTTTAGCCATGACAGTAACGCTTTCCATTTCCTGATTCATCTCAAGCAGCTGACCGCGTCTTGACTGCACTAACTTGCTAAGAGTGCCAGTGTACTTTATAGGAGCGTCAATCCTTCTTGCCTGAACAGGCTCGAGTAATGAAGCGTCAGCGCTTAAAAAACAAGCCCTAATGCCTTGGCGGACAGCTGGCAGTACTTGGGCTGGACCGCGGTGAATAGCGTCCTCATGAAGTTTCATATCCATAATCCTGACAATAATGCCCTCACAAGGCTCGCGTGCAAGCATTCCAGCATCCATTACTTGCTTGAAGCCCTGAATAATCATTAAAATAACCTCGCCAATCTGTACAATACCACTGGACATGTCAAACAACATGTTGCGTTTATAAATGCTTCTTAAACGTTTAGCATCATTCCTTGGGATTCCAAACTCAATTAAGCGTTCAATTAAATCCTTATCCTTCTTTCTTACCTCGCCGTCCTTTACGTCGCCACTAACAAGTAAATCATACCATTCCCTTGGCATTGATTCAACAATGAAGTAAAACTTATTATGCTTGTTAGGACTCTTACCCTCTTCCTTAACTGATTTCTTATTAACTGTTTCCCTGTAAACAACTATTGGAGGACTAGTGACTATTGGAATATTCTTATCACGCTCAATCTTGTGTTCAATAATTTCTAAATGCAGTTCACCTAGTCCTGAAATTAAGTGCTCGCCGGTTTCATCATTAATCTCAGTTTTCATTGTAGGGTCTTCCTTTTCAATATCCTTTAATGTCTGGATTAATTTAACAAGGTTTTTAGGATCCTTTGCTTCAATTGACTTAGTGACTACCGGGTCAAAGATGTGCTTGATTGATTCGAAAGGAGTTATTTCCTCATCACTGACTGTTTCGCCAGATGTTGAATTCTTAAGCCCGATAACTCCTGCAGTGTTGCCTGCAGGCACTTCATCAATGTTATGTCTCTTATCAAGAACCATTACAAAGACTTGCTGATTTCTTGCCTTGGTTTTACGCTTATTAAGCCATACTTCATCACCATGCTTTAACTTGCCTGAGAAAACCCTGCCAAAACTAATTTCTCCTGCCTGAGGGTCAATGAATATTTTAGTAACGCAGAAAACAAGAGGGCCGTCAGGATTGCAATTAATTAATGACTTGCCAATCTCTGATTTCAAGTCTCCTGGCCAGATGGCTGGAACCCTTAACTTCTGCGCTTCAATTGGATTAGGCAGGTGCTTTGCAACCATGTTAAGGATTACTTCGTGAACAGGTGACTTATTGCTTAACTTAACTATTGCTTCAGGGTCTCCTTCAGCGTAAGTGTCAAGCACTTCTTTAAAATTTATTCCTTTCTCTTTCATCACTGTGTAACTAAGCGCCCATTTATGAATTGCTGTGCCAAAAACAACAGTGCCTTTCTGAACTGATACTTGCCACTTCTCTTTTAATTCTTTAGGAGCGTTATCCTTAATTATTTTATTAACTTGATTAATCATTTTAATGAAGCGTTCCTGCATTGATTTAGGAGTGAGTTTTAATTCTTTAATCAAGCGGTCAACCTTGTTGATGAATAAGACTGGCTTCACGCGCTCCTTTAAAGCCTGCTTTAACACTGTTTCTGTCTGAGGCATTGCTCCTTCCACCGCGCATACAAGGACTAATGCTCCGTCAACAGCTCTTAAAGCCCTGGTCACTTCTCCGCCGAAGTCAACGTGTCCTGGAGTGTCAATTAAGTTAATTAAGTAATCATGTTCTTCAACATTGTGAATCATTGACACGCCAGTGCTTTGAATAGTAATGCCTCTCTGCTGTTCTTCCTCAAGAGTGTCTGTTTTAAGTACTGTGCCTGCTTTTTCCATTGAAAGCATTCCAGCGCCAGCTAGTAGTGAATCACTGAGCGTTGTCTTTCCGTGATCGATATGAGCAATGATGCCCATGTTCCTGACGAATTCAGGTTTACGATGCAATTCCTTAACTTTTTCCTCAACCTTTACCATTAGAACAAACGAAAATAAAGAGGTTTTTAAAGTTTTCCCTCTACTGTGCCGCCATGAAAGTATCCTATATATACTTCCTTGTAATCATATTCTCTGTAATATATCCTTTCTATGCCTTTAAATTTATTAAAAGAGCCTTCAATATTACTTGTGTATTTAAAATTCTTAAAAAGAGTTAATCTTGCCCCGCGAACAGGAATGCTTGCCGTAATACCTGCTGGGGATTCTAAATAGTTGCACATGGCTTCTCTTAGGAATTTAAATACTTTTGAAGTTTTTACTGTCCACGTACTTACTGTTACGTTGCCAGTATAATTCATTACCCAAACAGCTTTACCATCTTTAAGTATTATCTCATGTCCAGTAAATGGGTTAAAACCATAGTATTTATCCCTGTACTCATAATTTCCTTCTTTAAATATGAATTCCTTGCCTTTATCATCAAGAACTTTATAATCTGTCCCGCCGGCATATCCTTTTTTCTTCGCATTTATTATGAATTCTAGCAAGTTCATTGATTAACTATTACACTTAATTATTTATATAAATTTGTGTTGTTGAGGAATTATTCTTTCTTTACCTGCTGCCTCTTGCCTGCCTTTCAACTTCATTTCTCTTACTGACTGAGAAACTCTTAGGGTCTTCTCTAGCAGCAGCGATTATTTCATCAGTAAGGGTGTCCCATATATGCTTCCTTGACTTCCTGCTCTGTTTCTTAGCTCCTTGAGTAATCCAGCGCAACGCTAAGTCAATTCTTCGCTGAGGACTGGTTTCAACAGCTTTAGGATGCCTGATGCCGCCGTACTGAACAGTCGTGACTTCCTCACAAGGAGATGCGTTCTCAACAGCCCTTACAATGACTTGAATAGGATTTTCCTTAACTCTTTTCTCAATTAATTCCAATGTTTTAACCATAATCTTAAGAAGAGTCATGCCCTGACCTAATTGCTTGCCAGTACACCACCACTGTTTCTTACCCTTATGACCAGAAACAGGGATGTGATTCATTAATCGTTCAACAATATGATAATTAGACTTATGGAATTTCTGACGAGCATTCCTGCCAAAAGATTTAGGTAAGTAAACAGGTTTTAAACTAATATAATCCTTCAAGCCATGGTCAATAACGGTTATGCCTTTGCTTGACCATTTGCCGAAAAGCGGCGAGTCAGGCAGTTTAACAACTTCAGCAATTTCCTCACCCTTCTTAACAATCTTTTTCTCAATTTCCTTCGCCCTATCTAATAATTCCTTCTTAATCATAAATTTTTACCTCTCAGGTTTCTCCTTCCTGCCTCTGATAATCTCTATTAATGAAACATCATTAACTTTAACAACCTTGAATTTAACGCCAGGAATATCGCCTTTACTGCCGCTCATAGGACCTCCAAGGCGTTCAATCTCAACAATGTTATGCTCATCAATATGCTTAATTGCTCCCTCGCCAGGAACAAAAGCAGTAACGCTCTTGCCGTTCTTAATTAATTGAACAACAACACACTTCCTTAAAGCTGAGTGAGGCTGCTTGCAAGGAATATTACGCTTAGATAAAACAATGCCTTTAGCCCTGGGGCTTCCCTTCAAAGGGTCATACTTCTTCTCAGTGCCTAATTTCTTAGCCTTGCCACCCTTATACCTGCACTTAAAAGTCTTGCGCCTCATTAATAACTTCCTGCCAGCAAATAATCCTGTCGGCTTCTTCATGAAGTATTCAGTATAAGAAATCTATTTTTAAATGTTATGATATAATAACGTCGTCAATGTTAAAGTATTTCTTAACCAGGAATTTAGCCTTCCTTAATTTAGGTCTAACCTTGAACTTGTCCTTATCAAAGCTTATCT
This sequence comes from Candidatus Parvarchaeota archaeon, assembly GCA_030615175.1. Taxonomy (GTDB): domain Archaea; phylum Nanobdellota; class Nanobdellia; order WJKC01; family WJKC01; genus JAFCFT01. The sequence goes on along the minus strand of JAUWZX010000002.1, from coordinate 103,963 downwards.
TAATAACTTTTTTTTCATCATTCTTCTCGCTTAGGTAAGCATTACTAATCTTTAATGGTCTGAAAATATTATTAAGGAATTTTAATGGATTTGAATTAAACTCGATTATTTCAACCCTTTTATTAAGCATTTCCTGCAAATTCTTAATATTAACTCCCTTCTTCCCGATAGCCATGCCCGCCTGCCCTTCCTTAACTACAAAAATTATTTTATCATCATTAACCATGCAGTCCTTAACAACGACTCCTGTGAGGGATTCAAATAATCCTGTATATCGTATGCTGTCAGTATCAAACTTAATTAACACTCGCGCTCCATTATTCTTCTTCATTATTTCTTGCCGCCTTTTTTAATTCCCAGAACACTTATTGCGTAAGGCTTCTTGCATATCATTCCCTGTTCTTTTGAAGTGAACTCGCTTAACTCTATTGAAGTGTTAATGTTTACTAATCTTAATTCTTCATAAGCCTTAACGTTATTCTTGCTGACAATGACTTTTTCCAATCCTTCTTTAAAAACTGCCTTCTTCACATTATTAAAACCATATATTAATAAACCTTTTTTCAACGCTTTCTCTATTTCACTTCTTGTCATGCTTAACCACTAATTTTAACATTCCTGTGCCCACTGGGGCTGGCTGATTAATCATTACGTTCTCAACAATGCTTTTTAACTCATCAATCTCCCTGTGGACTGCGGCATTAAATAAGTGCTTTAATGCAACTTCGAATGAAGCTCTTGCAAGCACTGACTTCTTGCCTTTAGTCACGCCGTATCTATTAACTCCTCTAAGTGTACCGTCAGCAGTCATTATGTCAGCGACAAGCATTAAGTGCCTTACGTCAACTGATAATCCCTGCTCTTTAAGCGTCATTAAAGACTCATTAATCACTGCATTCCTCGCAGCCTCAACCCCCAGTATATTAAGGATTTCAAACAAGTCATTAGTGAACGTCCTCGTAGTATCAACTTCAGGTATCTTAAGAATCTCTTTAAGGTTAGAACCAAAAGTTTTAATAATCCATTCATTGCCTTTCTTAACAGGAAGAATTTGCTCTATTTTAGGAATTCCTTGAGTATAAACATCTTTAACTTTAACTCTTAACTTGTAAAGATTCTTGATATTAGCATCCTTTGACTTAATGTTTATGACATTGCCTTCATAAGTTATTTCCTCTTTCTTCATGCTTTTCTTAAGCATTTCAGAAACCTTTTTAGTATTAATCATGAATTTTTTCAATGAAGTTTTATCCAAGTAAATTTTAACAGTTTTATTAAGTAAGTCAACAATTAATTTTTCTAATACGTCCTTAACTTTTAATTCAAGTATCTTAGTTGCAGTTTCACGAACTTTTTTTTCATCGCTTGAAACATCCTTCTTTAAGTAAATAGTCATGCTGGGAGTTGAAGGCGTTTTCCTTGCATCAAATATTTCTATAAGCCGCGGCAGTCCTTTTGAAATAATTATTTCAGTGACTCCTGCAAACTTGTGAGTTCTGAGTATCATCTGCGTTCCGGGCTCTCCAATACTTTGACCAGCCACAACCCCAACAGCTTCTCCGGGCGCAACAAGTGATTCCTCATAGTTCCTTAATAATTTCTTCCTGTCCTTTTCGTTAAGGGATTCATACTTGTCCTGCAGTTTTTTAGGTAACTTCACATTACTACACCCCCTCTTGTTTTTGACACGTCAACCCCATCCTCGCCGTACTTGAATTGAATAATCATGTTATTACTGTCACGCACAGTGCCGTCATAACAAACCTTAATGTCCTGCAGTGCATTAATTAACCTTCTCTGCAAGTAACCGCTTTTGGGCGTCCTCATTGAGGTATCCATTAATGAATTCCTGCCAGCTATTGCGTGGAAGAAGAATTCATGAGGCGTTAAGCCGTCCTTATAACCATGCCGAATAAATCCGTGAGGCCCAGCACCTAAGTCATCCTTATTAAAGTGAGGCAAGGTTCTCCTATTATAACCTTTAATAATTCTTGAACCCCTTAAAGATACTTGACCAACAAGGGCTGAAATCATGCTAAGGTTTAATAACTTGCCTCTAGCCCCACTCTCAGCCATCATGGTTGTTCCTGAAGGCTTTGACATTTCTTCAACAATATGGCTGCATTTATTACGCGCTTTATTCAATGTGGCGGAAATCTTGAATTCAAGAGTGTCCCTTAACGTCTTGCCAGGGTAAGCTTCAATTTTATTATTTAAATAATCAATTGTTAATTCTCCAATGCGTTTCTCAGCTTTACTAGTAATCTTTTTGATTTTCTTAACTGCTTCTTCAGGCAGGTCGCTGTCACTTGACATAACCGTTATTCCATTTGCTTGCAAGTAATTAATGAATAATAAAGTTGCTTTATTCAGGAATTCAACTGCCTTCTGGCTTCCATACTTGTTTAGTAACTTATGAAGCATTAAACCAATCCCTGAACCAACACTGTTCTTGTCAATAATTCCTGTCTTTAATTCACCATTCTTAACGTTGACGTAAGCATCGTATTCGCAGTTAATTGTCTTACACGCATTGCACTTCCTGCAGGATCCGCTTCTGCACTCAAAATTAAAGTCCTTAGGCAGTAATGAACTGAATAACTCCTTACCAGTGAATTCCTTCTTATTAGAAAGACTTGTTGTTATATTAGACTTCGCTAGTAAATCCATTGCTTCATTCCTTGTTAACTTATTGCTTTTCTGGGTTAGCATGTAAGCTCCTGCTATGTGGTCACTAATGCATCCAATTATTGGCAGGCCGTAACGAGGAGTTATTAAATGATTACCAACGCTTACCAGCATCTTCGCCTCTGCACGCGCTTCCTCTGTTTGAGGTACGTGAAGGTTCATCTCGTCACCGTCAAAGTCTGCATTATAAGGAGGGCACACGCATAAGTTAAGTCTGAAAGTCTTGCCAGGCAGTATTTTCACTTTATGAACCATCATGCTCATCCTGTGAAGGCTTGGCTGCCTGTTAAATAATGTAACATCACCGTCAAGCAAGTGGCGTTCAACAACGTAACCGAACCGTAATTCTTCAAGTATTACTGGCTTAGTTTCATCAGTTATTCTCTTCCTCTTACCCTCAATTGTTATTACGTAATTAGCTCCAGGGTACTTGCTTGAGCCGTTCTTTATTAATTTTTTTAACCATTTGAAATTCCTTTCAGTTACTCTTTCAGGAACTGTTAAATTCATTGCCATTTTTTTAGGCACTCCTACTTCGTCAACAGCAATGTACGGGTCAGGGCTGATAACGGTTCTTGCACTGAAGTCAACTCTCTTACCTGCCAGGTGTTTCCTAAATCTGCCTTCTTTTCCTTTAATCCGCTCAGAAAGTGTTTTTAAAGGCCTGCCTGACCTGTGGCGGGCTGGAGGTAATTGCGAGATGTTATTAGCGAATAAAGTTGTAACATGGTATTGAAGTAAGTCCCATAAGTCCTCAATTATTATTTCAGGCGCTCCAGCATTTAAGTTTTCAAATAATCTTTGATTAGCCCTTATTATGTCGCCTAGTTTATGCGTTAAGTCATCCTCACTTCTCGCGCCTGACTCGAGAGTTATTGAAGGCCTGACAGTTACTGGAGGCACTGGCATGAGCGTTAATATCATCCATTCAGGCCTCCCTGCTAATGGGTCAAACCCTAATAATTTTAAGTCATCATCTGAAACTCTTTCAAGTCTTTCACGAACATCAACAGGAGTTAACTTTGTTTTTTCCTGATAAAAGAAGTATGGTTTGTTTAGAGTTATTTTCTCCTGCTTAGCCCCGCAGTAAGGGCATTTTTTAGTATTCTTAATATGCTTTTCAATTTCTGCCGCAACCTTCCATGCTTCAAGTTCTCCTTTCTCTTTCTTAACAATTTTAAGTTTTTCTTCATAAACCATTAATTTATTAGGGTCTGTGAGTATTCTTGAGCATTGATTGCAAGTACTTCTTAACATCTTGTAAATCCATGGAACATATTTAATATGAATAACTGATCTTGCAAGTTTTATGTAACCAAAGTGGCCTGGGCATTCCTTCACCCGCTCGCCGCAAGTCCTGCACCGCATTCCAGGGTCAATAACTCCCATTCTGAGGTCCATTAATCCGTTATCAATTGGGAATCCATCAGCATCGTATAATTCAGGATTAGTGATTTTAACAATACTCATTTTCTCAATCATTTTAGGTCCTAGTATCTTGAATTCAATTTTATTTATTTTTTCACTTATTATTTCCATAGCTAGTTAACTCTTAGGCTTGATATGTAATTTAGGGTAGATGCATAATGATTTTAACTCATCTAATAATAATTTAAAGGCGTAACTCATTTCTATTAAGGTTATTTCACTTTTCTCCCCGCATATAGGGCATAATCCTTTATTCTTGAATTTATTAAATATTGCTATTGTGCCGCACCTCTTGCATACAGGCATCACTGATTTGTCACTGTCAAATCTTTCCTTTAAGAATAGTGTTGCGCCGTGACTAATAAGACAGTCTTTTTCCATTTCACCAAGTCTTAAGCCACCTTCCTTTGCCTTGCCTTCTGTCGGCTGTCTTGTGAGGAGTGCTAGAGGACCTCTTGCCCTTGACTGCATCTTTGAGGAAACCATCATCCTTAACTTCATGTAAAACATGTTGCCTGTCATTATTCTCGCCTTGTACTCTTTGCCAGTCCTGCCATCATACATTGTTTCGCTTCCATTATCCTTAAACCCGAGTTTTAATAATTCCTTTCTTAAGTCAGTTTCATTTTCATTATTAAATGGCGTTCCATTAATTGGCGTGCCTCTTAATGCAGCTACTTTTCCTGCAAGGCATTCAATTACTTGTGCAAAAGTCATTCTTGGCGGGATGCTGAATGGGCTGAATATTATGTCAGGAGTTATTCCTGAAGCGGTGAAGGGCATTGACTCATGTGGCACGATCATTCCAATAACTCCTTTCTGACCGTACCTTGAGGAGAACTTATCGCCTATTTCAGGGATTCTCTGTTCCCTTACTTTTGTTTTAATGATTTTATTTCCCTCTGATGATTCTGAAATCATAACTGAGTCAACCACTCCATTGCCTTGGAGTTTTACTGTTGTTGAAGTTTCCCTTCTTGCTTCAACACCCACTCTGAATTCTTCAAGGCTTGCTAAGAACCTTGGAGGGCTTGTCTTACCGACAAGCACGTCCCCAATCATAATGTTTGCTTCAGGATTAATTATCCCATCATCTTCTAAATGAACGTACACTTTCTCCATTCTGTAACCCTTAACTTCTTTTTCAGGAATGCATATCAAGTCTTTTATTCCTCCAGCATATCTTAATTCTTCACTCTTGTAAGGCCTGAAGTAAGTGCTCCTGTACATGCCTCTTTCAATGCTTGATTTATTAATCACTATTGCATCTTCAATGTTATACCCGTCCCAAGTCATTATTGCAATAATTACATTGCAACCTATCGGGTGAATGTCATAATTCATTAATTTCCACATGATTGTGTCAACTAATGGTTTTTGAACGTAGTGAAGTATGTTGCTGTCAGTGTCACTTCTTATTAAATAATTGCTTGCGTAAATCCCTAATCCCTGCTTTAATAGTTTTGACCCGTAAATATCTCTTGTAGCCGTGTTATGTTCTGCGTAAGGAACCATTGATGCTTGATTGCCAAGTATTATTAGGGAACTTATTTCTAAGTGAGTATGCTCTTCTGTTAGTTCATCTTCATTAATTACAATCTTAGAATTCTCCTCTTCTGATGCGTCTAAGTATTCAATTACTCCTTCCTTAACTAAATTATTCCACGTTATTTCGCCATTTTTTAATTTCTTAATATACTCTTTTGTTAGTTTCGGCTTTCCATTTTCAACTATTATTAAAGGCCTTCTCGCTCTTCCTTTTTCAGTTGTTATAATAACATTATCATGTTTTTCATCATACATTAAGTTCATTAAGTATGATAAATTTCCTTCTCTTCTTTCCTTTTTTATTTTCTTAATAAATCTTAACGAGTTCTTTACTGTTCCAATAAACACTCCGTTAAAGAACAAGTCGCTCATTTACTTACAACCCCTTATTGTTTCCATTCCATTATTCTTTAATGAGTCAATTATTTTTTTATTATCATCTTTTGACACGTTAGTGCTTATCTCGCAGGTTATTGCTAAGTACTTCCTTAATCCAACATTAGGGCCTTCAGGTGTTTCACAAGCGCATAACTTGCCCCAGTGCGTTGGGTGAATATCGCGTGCTTCAAAATTCTCTCTTGACGAAGTCAGGCTTGAAACAACCCTTTTTAAATGACTTATTGTGTCAACGAAATTGCATCTCGCTAAGTGTTGGCTTACTCCACGTCTTCCTCCAACCCATTCACCTGTTGCCAGATTGCTTTTAATCCTTGAAGTTAATAACTGGCTTCTAGTTATTGCTTGAAGGCTTGGCAGTTTACCTCTCTTCACTAGTCTTTCAAAGTTGTATTTCATGTCGCTTACGAGTATTCTGAAAGCGAACCTGAATAATCCTTCCATCATTTCACCGCACAGCCTTAGTCTTTTATTTATGTAGTGGTCTTTATCATCTTCTTTAATAATACTGTAAGATAATTGTAGTAATTTCCTGATGCATTTTGCAAGGTAGTGTGCTTTAAGCAGTCTTGAGTTCTCATCATGACCAATGTGCGGGAATAAGAATTTATCAATCATTGTTTGAGCTTTGTATATCATTTTTTCCTCAATTTGAGTTACTCCAAGTTTCTTGCCTAAACTTATTAGTGCTTGTTTTTGATTCTTAATGTCTGTTGATTCATATAAGTTAATGTAAATGTCACTCATCATCCTATCATTTGGCTGTATTGCTTCGACAATGTCTTTGTCCTTATCTAAACCTAATGCTTTAAGTAACAGCACTGCTGATGCTTTATTAATCCTTGTGAATGTGACATTAATTAATCCTGCCTTGCTTTTCTGTATTAAGTGAGGAATCCTTAACTGGTCATCTTCTGAAAATATCTTTGCAATGTAAGGGTATGGGCCTATTTTTTGTCTTTCAACAAATATCTTGTTAGGCGATAAGTCTTCTATGATTACTATTACCCTTTCAGTTCCGTTAACTATGAAGTAACCGCCAGGGTCCATTGGGTCTTCTCCTTTTTTTATTAATTCCTCCCTGTTTAACTCTTTTAAGTAGCATTGGGTTGACTTAATCATTACTGGCATATTGCCTATATGTATTGTCTTTTTTTCGTTTTCAACGCCGTCCTTCTTGTAGTGCATTTCAAGCATTACTGGCGCTGCATAAGTTAAATCCCTTAGTCTTGCCTCCATTGGGCATATTGGTCTTTCTGTGCCGTCTGCCTCTCGGATCATTGGCTTCTCAACCCATATTTTTCCGAACACCATTTCAAAGTCTGTTACGTTTGGCGGCAGGATGTCTGGCACTAATTTCCCTACTTCGTCAACAACTACTTGCATTCTTTCATTAACGAATTTATTGAAGGATTTTATATTAAAGCCTATCAGGCTTTTCTCTTTATAATAAGCCTTTAGTAAATCTTTATAATTAATCAATCAGTGACCACCACTCTGTAATATTTTGCTCTCAGGGGGCAGGCCCCCTTAGAGCGTAACCCCTTAATAATATTATTACTTTTAATCAGTGACCACCACTCTGTAATATTTTGCTTCACCTGCAGTTGGACTGTTTCTTATTATTTCTATTATGTCGCTGGATTTTGCTTTTAGTAATTTAATGCTCGGGTCCTTGCTTGAAATTCTTGGCAGTAATGATTTAGTGATTTTGTACTTTGACAGTAATTCAATTGCTTCCTCATCATTTAATATTCTGTGTTGTGGTACTAATACATGGTCAAAAAGAGTGGTTTTCTTCCCTTCCCCGCCTTCTTTAACTGTCTTTTCGCGTTGGACTTTATTCTTGCGAGAGTCCTCTCCTTTTTTAGTTTGTTTTTTCGTTGTCATAAGTGAAGCCAACCAGGGGAATTTTAATTAATTTCATGATAATTTTCATTAAAATTCTGCATTATTTACTCAAGAAACTATCTCCTCTTTTTAAATGTTTCGTTCCTGAGGTTGGCCAACTCATAATTTAGAAATATTTTCATTTATTCCTTTCTGCAAGTTCTTCATTTGCTCTTCTTCTAATTTTTTAGTAACCCACAGCATTCCAAATCTTTTTTCATCACCTTCAAATCTTGGTATTACATGTATATGGTAGTGAGGTACTAATTGCCCTGCCCGTTTTCCATTATTGTTTATTACATTGAATCCTACTGGTTTAATTTCTTGTTTCACTGCTTGCATTATTTTCCATGAAACCATTGTTAAGTGTTGCGCGAGAGTTACTGGCAAGTCCGTCAGAGTTGTGTAATGATTTTTTGGCACTATTAGTGTGTGCCCTGGATTTACTGGATTAATGTCCAGGAAGGCTATTGCATATTTGTCTTCATAAACCTTCATTGATGGAATCTCACCTTTCACTATCTTGCAGAAAATGCATTGCTCCTCTGTCATGAAGAAATTTTAGTTATTAACTATTTTTAAGTTTTGTCAGTGAGCCCGAGGGGATTTGAACCCCCGACACCCTGGTATCTTCCAAGGAATGTGTTTGCCTGGTTAAAAGCCAGGTGCTCTACCAAGCTGAGCTACGGACCCACTAAGTAATAATTAATTCTAATCCTTTTTTAACTTTTTCCAATTCCTTAAGTACTCATTGAATCTTTGTTCAAACACTTGTCTGGGTGTTATCTTAATGCCTAACGCTTTCATTTCATTTTTTAATTCATTTAATATTTCAATTTTATTATTTTCATTTGTTAGTTTTTCTAGTTCAATTATTTTACCGTAACCTTTTGTGTTATCAATATATACTGTGATTCCTTTCCACGCGTAAGCGATTCTCTTGCGCAGCCACTTAACCTTGACTTCGTATCCCAGGGCTTTGAATAATTTTTTTAATTCATTAAATTCCTCTCGCCTTACTTTAATTTCTATTTCTTCGCGGTGCTCGTCGTGTATTCTTCCTTTCTTTAGCCATACCTTGGCGTAATCACTTGCCTGCTGTATTCTTAAGTCCTGTTCGCAGTCAAAGTAATGAGTTTCCTGTTCATCTTCCTTAATTAATCGCGCATTTTTTTCGAAGAATTCCTTAAGCCTTTCATAGTCTTCTTCATTAATGAATGCGCGTACCTCGACTTCAATCATTCTGGTTTTTTTAGATATTTGTTAAATATATAGTTTATTTTCTTTTACGTATTCATCTACTCCTGGCGGCACTAAGTGCTTTATTGATTTTCCTTTTTTTATTCTATGCCTTATCATTGTTGATGAGATATTAATTGTTTTCAAATTAAGGAAATGAATTTTTGTAGAATCAGTGTTTGGAAATTTTTGAGTTAAGTATTCTCTGATTTGTGTTTCAGTGTCATGATTTCTTTTAATAATTATGAATTCAGTTTTTTTTAATAATTCACTTGGCGACTTCCATGAGCTTAATTCCAGTAATGCATCTGTTCCAATAATGAATACTGGATTCTGTTTTAATTTTTTCTTGAAGTGATTGATTGTGTTTATCGTGTATGAATTCCTTGTTCTTATTTCATAGTCAGATATTTCAAGAAATGGTTTGTTCTTTATTGCTAATTCCAGCATTCTTACCCTGTGCTCTGCGCTTGCATGGCAGTCCTTTTTTAATTTTGACTGGTATGCTGGTATGAATTTTGCTTTTTCTAGATTATAATGTTTCACGGCTTTCTCTATTATTTTTATGTGCCCAATGTGCACTGGATCGAAACTACCGCCAAAAAGAGCAATCATATTAATTAATCTTAATTAATTAATGTTTTTTAATTTTTGTTGTATTTGAAAGTCATTTTTTAGAATGGAAAAATTATTAAGATTCTGTTGTTCTGTGATTAATATGATTAATTTATTGATTAGAAGCCCTGAAGAACTTGAATCAATATTGCCAAAGATTCTGTACGGAAAGAAAGAGGATTGTAAAGACCATAAAGTGGTTTATTATGATAATCTGCTGGATCCGAGTGGTAAATTATTAGATTACAGTAAAACAGGAGAATTGTGCAGTAATGTCCCTACTTGTTTATTTGATCGTTTGGATAAAATTGGAGGAGTAAAGGTAATTTCATGTGATGGTAAAGGAATTAAAATGAGATACCCTGAACATAATCGCCTTGGTACAGTTTTATTAATATTAAAAGATGCAGAACTTGATTCTACTTTAGAATTTACTCGATACATTTATGATTTAGGAATTATTTATCGCGAAAACCAGCATAATGTTTTCCATAAAATAGATGAAGTTATCTTAAAAGATATCACGAATGTTAAGTCTGTGTTAAAAAGGATTTCACATGAGAAAAAAGAAGGATGCTATAATCCTAAAACAATTTATTACCCGCAGGAATTGTTACCGGGTTATAAGACTACGAAGGATTTGCTTGATGTACATGATGTTTCTTCATTTAAGCGTGAAGACAAGATTGGAGCAATGAAAATAATTTCTTGTGATGGTAAAGAAATTAAAGTTGAATGTGAAGAACATAAGCATCTCGCTACAGTTTTATTAATACTAAAGGATGTAGAACGCTGGCCTTACAGCACACATGATGCGCCTTATATAACACAGATATTTGACAAAGGTTATTTTTGCGAAGAAGAAATGGTTTTTCATAAACTACCAGGCAGAGAAGTAATAGGGCCTGACTGGCAAGAAATCGATTAATGAACCATGTTTACTGCTGCACGAATTGTTTCCAAATCTAATTTCTTTATGCCTTCAATTATAACTGGTACGACACAACCGCACTCACTGCATTTTACATCTTCTCCAAGCACGCAGGGCATTTTAATTTTGCCTTCCGGGTCATAAGTAATCGCCCACTTCTTTCTTAAATAACAATTCTTGACATGGGATTTATTCTTAAATATGTCCAGCATTTTTTCACTGACCATAATAATCTTTCCATAATCCTTTTTTACTTTTCGTATATCATCAATGACTTTATCTAATTCCGCGCCTTTCAGAACTAATTCACTGCCTTTTTTTCCAGGAGTGAAGAAACTGAAGACAACCCCTCTCACTTCCGCTTTTATAGTTTCTTCCACTATGTTGAAGACTTGGTCCTTGTTTAATCTGGATAACACTGGCGCAAACAAAACACGTTTGTCTCCTTTTACATTTTTCATTATTTTGTCAAAAATATTTAAACCCCTTATCTTATTGTGGCATTTTCTGTTACCATCAATGCTAACAAAATAGTTAGGGGGGTAACCTCGTTCGCGCGGCACTTTGATGGTGCCGTTAGTTACCATCTGGATATTACTATTGAATATTTTATAAGCTTCTTTGATAACGTCTTGTCTAAGCATTGGCTCGCCCCCGGTTAGGAATGCTTTGTTGATTCCATTCTTCCTGTCTGTTTTGAATCTTTCAGACCACTCATCTAAGGACAAGTCTTTATACTTTGATTTTCCATCTCCTTTGAAGAAGTAACATCCAGAGCCGTAGCATCTAAGGTTGCAGTTAGCAGAAATTTCATAATTAGCCACAACTGGCTTTGAATTAATATGAAACATTATGCTGTCTTTTAAGTTTTTTAAAATAACAGTTATTAGTTTAGGCATTAATTAGTCTTTAAGGTGAATATTCATATTTATCTCTTATGGACAAACGCCCTAACTATTTAAATGGATTTTTAATAATTATTTTTCCTGCTCTAGTATCTGAGATGCCAACTATTAGTTTAGCTAACTCATTACTGAGTTCTCTTATGCCGCTAGTGAATAATACATCATCAAGTTCAGGTGACCTCTTTGATGTGGTTTCTGGGAAGTCTTTTCTTGTTGCAATAATCTTTAATGGCGTGGCTTCTTCAAGGATTGGCATTTTTCAGGAGTTCTATGAATCGTGTGCGGTTTGCGAGACTTAATCTTTAATCTTTCATAACCTTCTTTTTGATAAATAATCCACCAGTTATAGAATGTTCTCCTTGGGATTTGCGCGTGAGCGCAAATCTTGACAACAGGCCAACCCTGTCGTTTTTTACTTATACACCAACGCCTAAGCTTAAACAATATCACGTTTCATGAAGAAAAAACAAGTAAAACAAACCTTAAATTAAAAGTGTGCCATATGTGAGTAAGTATTACCGTGATTTATGCCTATTTCTAATGAATGGAAATCACCAAACAATTCTAAAAATATTTAAAATAGCGTAAGGATTTGATTTTTCAAGGATGAAAAAAGAATGGTCTGAGTCCTGTGGGGATTCCTGTCTTAAATATGTTTTTAAGAAGTATAAACTAAAAATAGATGAGTGTCATAACAATTTCTGGATAACGGATATAGGTTTTAACGCGATTCAAAAAAAATTTGAAACTCTTATCATCACGAATAGTAAAAAAATGTTCTCCGGGTTCAAACACAACCTAAAAGACTTTTTAAGAGAAAAAATAATTTTTGAACCGAGCAAAATTAAAAAAAAAGGTTATAACTCGATTTTAAGATTCATCAAGAGTGGAGGAGTTCTGAAAATTAAAAGAATCAACGAGGAATTATTAAGAACCATGATTAAAGAAGAGTTCTCGGTAATTGCTTCGCTCTCTTCAAAAGGTATAAACGAGAAAGAAGGAAGCGGCCATTTCGTTGTACTTAAAGAAATCTCTAATAGATATTATACCATAATGAACCCTAAGAAATACGTGATAAGAAAAGAAAAAATCAAAAAAGAATCATTCTTTAAGGCATTGGAAGAATGGGGTGGGTGGGTGTTATTCCTTAAACCAAAGGTTCGAGACTGAAAAAGTAGTCATATAACTCGCTAACAGGCGATACTCCTGACAAATCATGAACCGCAGAAAAAAGTTTGAACTTGTCATTAAATTTAGTTAGTATATCAAAGCTAAATCCTGTGAACTCTATTTCGTCAGTGATTATGGCAAAATCGTAATCGCTTAAAAGACAAGCCTTCACTATTACTTGATTGGATAAGATTTTGTAATAATTCCTCTCCTTAACGCTTTCAGGCCAGCCCAATTGATGGCTGGATTCCAGATATTTTGATACATCAAAAAGCATTAAATCATCAAAACAAAACTCTGGCCAAACACCCTCCATAGAGGAATCCATCTTATCTTTCAATTCACTCTCATTTAAGATTCTGTTTTTACTAGGGGACTCAAAGAACTTGTGTGGTCTGTCAAGCAGTTTTATCAATAAGGATTTATCAGGGTGCTGTACTGCACTATCTATCACCACTACTGGACCTTCAAAAGAATCAGCAATTTTTTTAAGTAGAGTGGTTTTACCTGATTCTCTCTGCCCGTAAAAACAGATGTTCTTGTCAAGCAATTCGTCAATATTTATCAAGTAACTTTTCACTTCACCATGTTATTTCTTATCCATTCCTTTATAAGGAATACAAATATTTTTTTTCTTGCAGCACATTGCGGGTCTTCTCTGTATATGTCCCCAAAAGCGCCGTAACACGAGTAATTACAAGACCCACACATAGAGTGGAACATACAGTTTTTGCATTTAGGGATATCTCTCCACGTTCTGTTGCGAAGTTTCCGAACTTCTTGTTTGTTGAGCATATCAACAATCTTCTCCTTCATTATATTACCCATCTTAAACTCTTCAACCCCCTTGAACCCATCGCAAGGGTAAACATCACCGTTAGGATTTATGGAAATTAGTTCTCTAGCCGCGCCACAAGGAGACCTTAAGCAGATGTAATCCCTTATGGGCGAGTAAGTATTCTCTTCAAAGATGTGTACTGAAAAGTTTTCAATATTCTTCTCTTTACTTTTATAGTAAAGTGTTCTATAAGCTTCAAACCATTTATTAGGATCTGGAGCCATATTATTTTTTATTGCACGACCAAGAATATTGACCGGCCTTGGTTTGAAGGGTATGTTATTTTTTGAGAAAAAATCAACGATTTCTTCAGGGAAATCAACATTGTGTGTTCCAATGGTGCAAACCGAGCCAGTATTATCAATCCCAGCTTTTCTTAAAGTATCAAGATTTAGCATTATATCATTATGAGTTCCTTTCCCGTTTGGGTAAACCCTAGCTTTGTCATGGATTTCTTCGGGGCCATCCAAGCTTATTCCCAGTTCAATCTCATATCTTCTGAAGAGTTCTATAACTTCATCATTGACTATTGTTCCATTTGTTTCTATCCTATACTTAAACTTCATACCCTTTTTTTTTGAGGCATTTTCTGCAAACTCTATACATTTTTTAATGCCATTCAGATTACAAAGTGCTTCTCCTCCTTGGAATTCAAGAGTTACCTGTTTTACCTGTGGCATCTCAGACATTTGCTTTACCATTTCTTTTATAACACTGGTTGTCATGTCCTCACCTTGAAAGTCCCCACAATTCATAAAACAGTATTTGCAATGCATATTACACTTCGTTGTTATATTAACAACTACAACACTTGGGTACTCAGCAGGTTTTGGGAAATCAAAACCGACTACTTCCCCTGTTTTTCTTCTCGCAAGCTTTCTCAAAAACAAAGGTTCCCAGTCAACGCCCTTAAACTTATTTTTTTGGTAGTTTTCGTATTCTTTACTCGTCAGAATCATCCAAGAAGCCGTATCCGGGTTCAGTATTAAAAAGAATTTCTGACCTTTGACTGTTAGAGGAAAATTCTTTACAGCACCAATTTTTTCGTAATCATAACTAATCCAAGCAGAATCCATTTCCCCTCTTTTAAAGCCCCCTGACTTAGTTTTTATTTATGTGTGTGTACTCCACAACCATCAAAACCAACTGAATCATTTTGTTCCAGTTTTACAGTGAAACTGATTTTTTCTTTGGGTTGGGGGCTACAAGATTCCTTTTCCTCTTTTTTGTTTTCCATTATGTCTTAGAGAGAATTATCGCTTTTATTAAGATTATTGTTTTCCATTATGTCTTAGAGAAAATTATCACTTTTATAAGATTAACAATATAATGTCTCGCCGCGTTTTTTATCTTTACTTAGAACACTAGTTAGGTTGTCAAATTATTTTTTTGACATCGCGTAAACTGGTGATGAACTCGTCAACGAACTCGGAAACCAATACTGTTCTCATCCCAACCACCTTCGCTGGCAACAAATCTTCTACCACGCTATCACCAATAAACACGCACTCACCCGCTTTAAGACCGTTCTCACTCATCATTTCATTAAGAATCTCCGTACTCGGTTTTTTTAACCTTAATTCCTGCGTCGAATATATTTTTTCAAAGAAATTCTCAGAAATCCCTTGTTTACTAAACATACCTGTAATATCAGCCTTTTTCGAATGAGATACGATGAACAACTTCATACCCTTGCTCCTTAAGTACTTCAAAACGCTTTTCAACCCATCACAAGATTTCCTATATTTTTTCCTCTTCTTCGCGTACAATCCCGCCATCTTCTTTGGGTCAAAACCATGAACATCATTTTTCTTGAAAAACTTGGCTAACGCTCTAGTAACAATATTCCTCATTGAATCAGTAGAATGGTACCTATCAATCATCTCAATATCTACCAAAACTTCGCCGGCACGACCCTCAAAATCACCGACCCGCTGTAAAACATCCCTAAGAGCATTCAACCTCTCAGCGTTCATGTTATCTAGAACCCCATTAAAATCAAACACCACCGCTTTTATCGGAAAATTTTCTCCAACCATCAAACACACAATCCTTCTTATTTTATCTATAACATACAGTTTTTAATAAGTTTTATTGTGGTGAGAAAAGCTCTGACAGTTTTTTCAAAAGATTTTTATCAACTTAAACTTATGAATAAACGACTATAATTGAGTAATTATCTAGTAAACCATATCATTCCGTAATCGCTTGGGAATATCTCGTCTTCATCTGTTGATTGTTCTGATACATCCCATTCATTTATGAAGTCATTGATTGTTATTGTTCTTTCACTCATTCCTGGTTCGGGGTCGTTTACGTATATATTGTCTTTATCATATCCTGTTACTACGACGTATTTTTTGCCATGGTCTATTAATGCTATTACTGGCGTGTCATTTCTTATTAATTCTTTTAATTTGTTTAGTGCTTGAGTGCTGTTTTCGAATATTGTTACTTTATTAGTTATTAGTTTGAGTACTTCAATTTCATATTCTTCCATGGTTATTACTTGTTCTTCTAGTGCCATTATTTCTTCTGCGTGTCCTAAATATAATGCGTATCTTACTAAGTATGCTAAGTTATATTCTTTTGATAATCCCATCATCATTTTGTCTAGCATGTCTATTTCATTTAATCCCATTACTATATTGAGTGCTCCTATGTCTCCTCGTACTATTGGTTCCACTACAAATAATTCTAGTGTGTCTAGTCCGTACCCGTAATAGTTTAGTATCATTACTCCTCCCATTAGCGCGTCAAAGGCTGATAATTCAAATCCTTCTACATTTAGTTTGCTTTTATTTATTAATTCATAACTTGTCTGAATTCCGTTTGTCGTGCTTGGCGCGCCTAAACCACTTACAAACACAATGATTATTATTACCGCGATTATAATCACTGGAATGAGTATTAGTATTGCCTTGTTTGTTTTCTTTTTTTCCACAATTTATTGGACACCTTAAAGGTTTTTAATCTTTTTTAAGTAAAATAGTTAAATATTTAAATATTAATTAGTGAATTAAAAATTTATGCAAAAAATTATTGATTTCCATACACATTTAGCGATTGACTTAGACAAATTTCTTAAAGTATTAAATAAGAATAATATTGAAAAAGCAATTGTGATTCCATACAATTTAGGCCCTTATGGATTTAAAGAAATACTTGAGTTCATAAGGACACCTGAGAAGCCAAAAGAATTTATTAATAATTTCTTGAAGAAACTTGATAAAATTAATGAAGAATTCTTAGATCAAGTAAAAGGATGCGATAAAATAATTCCTGCACCTTGGTTTAGTCCAGAAAGTGATAATTTGAGTGACTTCATATCAAAAGTTGATATAATAAAGTTTATACCAGTATTTGATAACGTAACGCCTGATTATTATAGTAGAATTGAGTCTTACGTAGAACAGGCAGTTGAACAAGGAAAAATTATTATGATTCACTCTGGTTGGGGTGCTAAAGTTAAGCCAATAGGAGAGTTAGCATCAAGATATCCTAAAGGCAAGTTTGTAATGGCTCACTTAAAAGAAGATAATGATTTTGAAATGATAGATAGGTTACAAGCACTGTCAAAGAATAAGAATTTATATTGTGAAACTTCATATGGTCCTGGACCACATAGGATTGAACAATTAGTGAAAGCACGACTTGGTAAAAGAATGTTATACGGCTCTGATTATAGAACATCTGAAACATCATTAAAGTGGTATATAGCTCAAGTTACGTATGCAAATATAAAAGAAGAAATTAAAGAAGATATTCTTTATAATAATGCCATCTCTCTATTGCAAAAAGATTTAGAATAATTAATGAATTAAGTTATTCGTTTAGTGAACTTGAAGTTTACAAACAGGGAATAAATAAGCGATTAATTAATGGTAAGAGGGAATGTCTTGGTCACTGCTTTATTGACTTAATAGAACCAGAGCCAGTAATACATTACTAACCAATGCAGCATCGCTCTATATTTTTCTTAATTGCTTTCTTATTGCCTAAGGCTCTGAGGACATTAATGACTCGTACATCATTGATGTGATAGAATACTTTTTTACCTTCCCTTCTTGACTTAATAATGCCGGCATCTTCTAACCTGCTTAAATGAGTTGAAGTAGTTGATTGAGTTACATTAATTCTTGGGTGTATTTCGCAAACGCATCGCTCACCGTTAATTAATATCTCAATTATTTTTAATCGCGTCTCGTCACTGATTGCCTTTAAGAACTTAATCATTTCTTTCATAAACCAATCCCTATTGTGTAATTAATAGTATAGAATAATCCTACAATAATAAAAGTTGCTCCAACTAACCTGCGTGTCCATTTGTCAATTATTTGAATCTTGTTCATTACCCTGCTTAGTTTAGACACGCTTTGATTAAGAATGTATGATAATATTATTACCGGCAGCCCTGTGCCGAAAGCGAAGATTGAGGGAATTATTATCCCATCATTAGTACTTAATGCTAGTGGTATTAACATTCCAAAATAAAGCACTGCACTGAACGGGCAGAAAGCCATAGCGAATAAAACTCCAAGTAAGAAACTTCCAAGCAGTCCTTTACTGCTTAACTTCTGTTTTAACTTGTTAAAGTAGTTGCCACCACTTAATCTCTTAAACTTGATTAATCCTATCATTACTAAACCAATAATTAAGAGTAAAGGACCAAGCATCTTGTCACCGTATAATTGCAGTGATAAATTGATTGCTTTGGTATTAACTCCGATGTATACTATCAGGCTGGCAATTAACACGTAAGTAATAGCCCTGCCGAGAGTATAGAACCAGCCAACCTTGATTGTTTGCTTGCCTTCACCAATCTTTTTTGATGAGTAAGCAATAGCCGTGATGTTAGTGGCTAACGGGCATGGACTGAAAGCAGTCATTAAGCCAATAAAGAACGCGGCGATTAAAGGAATATTACTATTACTCATTGCTTCCATGAAGGCCATTAAACTCATTAGTTTAAGTCACCGTTTAACCTCTTAGTTATTAAACCACTTAAGTATTCTTTGTAATCCATTTCATTGTTAATCTTATACCACACATTAATGTTCTGTTCCTTATGGAATTTGTTACCAATATATGTGCCTATCCATAATGATGAACCTGTAGCGCCGTATTTAGTCACTAATTCTTGATTTTCTGATAAATCCATGTTTACGTGTGCAAAGACCACTATGCCTTTATCTAATTCTTCTTTGAAATATTCATTAATTGTTAATTGTGCTAATTGACCAAGCCTAATGCATGAATAACATTGGTGGGTGCCATGGAAGTGATAAACTTCTATTTTATCTGCTTTGATTGTTGAATTATTGCTGCCTACTATTAGCCCGGTTGTTGTTATTCCTGCTTG
This sequence comes from Candidatus Parvarchaeota archaeon, assembly GCA_030615175.1. GTDB lineage: Archaea > Nanobdellota > Nanobdellia > WJKC01 > WJKC01 > JAFCFT01. The sequence continues at coordinate 84,953 of JAUWZX010000002.1, read as the reverse complement.
ATTTAATCCAATAAGTGCTATTACTATTATTGCGCCTATTAATAGGTATTTTTTCATTGTGCAACAACCCATAATCATATTGATGAACATCAATATATATTTAAATATATTTCTATTACAATTATCCTTATGCTTAACAATTTATTGATTAGTGGTTTGGAGTCACTACTGGATTACTTGTCAGCGCATGTCCTGTTATGCTTGATTCCTGCTTTCTTCTTATCAGGGGCTTTTAATGCCTTAATCCCTGATAAGGCAATCTTTAAGTTTATGGGTGGCAAGTCATTAAAAGGCAAGGCGTTGGCTTACTTCTTCGCAGCTACTAGTGGTTTATTACTTGAAGTCTGTTCCTGCACTATCCTGCCTTTATTCGCCGGCATCTGGAAGAAAGGTGCTGGCTTCGGTCCAGCCATCACCTTCTTATTCGCTGGCCCTGGCATTACTTTATTATCAACTCCATTAACTGCCGCGGTTATTGGTCCTGAATTCGCAGTCATTAAATTATTATTATCAATTATTGTGGCCATTATTATTGGCTTGGTGATGGAGTTATTATTCAGGAATAATCATGATGGTGATAATAAAATGTTTAAGAATGGAGCAATCACTGGCAGGCAGAAGCCATATCAATCAATTTTATTCTTTGGTTCACTATTAATGGTAATGGTTTTCGGCACCATGAGCCTTGAATTAAGTTTTAAGTTATTGCTTGTTGGTTTAACAACTGTTTTAACTATTATCCTCTCAATTAAATTTTACTCAAAGGCAGAGCGTAAGACTTGGCTTAAGGAGTCATGGGGTTTTGTTAAATTAATATTCCCAATTCTACTTATTGGCGTGTTCGCTTCAGGATTCTTCAAGCCATTAATTCCTCCTGAATGGATTGCCGGTGTTGCAGGCTCTAATTCATTGCTTGGTAATTTCTTTGGCGTTTTATTCGGCACTATTGCTTATTTTCCAACACTGATTGAAGTCCCTATTGCTAAGACTTTCATGGATTTAGGAATGCATCTGGGTCCTTTAATGGCTTACTTGATTGCTGACCCGGCAGTTAGTATTCAGACTTTATTAGTGGTTAATAAGATTATTAAGCCTAAGCGGACAATCACTTATGCATTATTATTAATCCTGTTCAGCATGCTTGCAGGATTATTTTATGGTTACTTAATTGATGTGGGCGTGATAGCGTGAAGGTTGAAGTATTGGGTACTGGTTGCCCTAAGTGCAAGGAGTTAGAGCGATTAGTTAATGAAGTAATTAATGAGTTAGGAGTTAAGGCTGAAGTGGTTAAAGTCACTGACATTGCTGAAATTATTAGTCATGGCGTGATGAGCACTCCAGCACTGTTCGTAAATGACAAGGAAGTATGCAGTGGCAGGTTACCAAGCAAGGAAGAACTAAAGAAAGCAATTAAATAAATCCACCTTATTTTAATAAAATACGCCCGGGCCGGGTGTTAGTACAGTTGGTGATAACGCGCTGCCTTTTTTAATAATTCCTTGTCACTTCATAATCTGGTTCAAGATTGTACATATGAGGCTTAACTATTTTTCTTAGCGTTCTTTTAAACGCCTTAAAATAAGCAGACCATAACTTTGACCTATTTAAGTGATAATACCTTCTGTCTTCTTTATTTTTTATAATATTAGTAGCATTACTAGTTGAGTATTTACTAACAGAAACAAACTTTTTCATTCCCCAATTCTTAAGTATTAATAACATTGTATTAGAAAATTTATACATATACCAATCATCAGCACTGACCCTGCAACCGCCAGACGGCACTCTTAAATGATTCACAGGAATTCTAGGATCAAGAACTATTTTTTTATCACCTTTAATACGCATACATAAATCTGTTTCTTCACGATAAAAATTACCATTAAAGCACGGGTCCAAACCATTAATCCTTAACAAATCATTCTTTCTGTAAAAACTATTCCCTCCAGGCAAATGATCAACATATAATGGTTTATTAATTATGGTGTTAAAATAAGAAAAAACTTCAGGTTTCTTAAAATCAATTTTGGCAACTTTATTCTCAATTCTTTCTGAAATGGGTTTAGTATTTCTTAAATAAACCGGGCCTCCAACACCAACAACTTTTTCATCTTTACTAAACCAATCCTCAACTATTCTTAAACAATTATTATTTAATGGAATACAATCATCATCAAAAAAGCCAATTAAATCACCACCTGCATGTCTAATCCCTGTATTCTTAACTATTGCCACTCCTGATTTTTGTTTTAAAAAGATATATTTCATCTTAACTGAATAATTATGAATTAATTCTTCTAAACTTTTCTTAGTACTATCAGTAGAATTATCATCTACAATTACTACTTTGTAAGGAGTTAATTCTTCAAGTATTGGCAACAAATTAATTAATGTTTTTTTTCTATTATATGTTGCGATTACAAGACTAGTTCTCATATGACTGTTAGTAAAAAAACTAATTTAAAAATCTTACTATAAATTTCTTATGAGTTCGAGAACGCCATCTGAGTATTTTTTTGTGCTAATCCTTCCACCTTTCTTATTTATTAAGAATTTTACTTCATTATGCGCATTAGCAGTTGTGCATGGAATACCGACGTTATTCAGTAATTCAATATCTGTTAATTCATCACCAATATAAATTGCATCTTTTAAACTACTATTTTTTTTTCTTAAAAGAAATCTTGTTGCATTTAACTTGCTGGCTGGTTTTGGTGTCACATCAATCCATTTCTTATTAACTGAAATATTGACATTAGTGCTTAAATTATTCTTTTTAATAATACCTATGTCTTTTTTAATATCCTGACTTTTTATTGTGAAACTATTACCCTTCCATATTGGCTTAAGCATTTCTAAATGTTTGTATAACCTTAATAGTAAATTAGAGTTCTTACTTATTAATTGATTCCATTCTTCATTCATTAATAATATATTGTTAGTTTTTTCATAAATTACTGTTCCATTTTCTATAACAGCATCACTAATCATTGGTGTGTGTTTTAAGAATGAATCAAAATCTTTACCAGTAACAAAGATTATCTTTATTCCTTTGTTAATTAATTCATTAAATCTAATTAGTAATCCCTTTTTATATTCATAATTCTTATCTAGTATGGTACCATCTAAATCAATTAATAATGTTTTAATCATATTTTATTAATAGTATCATAAAGTTTATATAATTCTTTCTATAAATAACAAACATGAAGATTTTTCAGGATGATAAGTCTAAAGTTTACAAACTAGAGGTTAATGATAAGATTATTGCTAGGAAAATTTATACTTCTCTAAATTCATTGGATAACAGATTATTCTGGGTTAATAATGAAGCTTTAAACTTAGTAACTTTAGAAAATCTTGATTTCAAGTCTTTTGGACAATATGTTAATCATGGTCAAATTAATAATAAACCATTTATTGACACGGTTTTTATTGAAGGTTCTGAACTTAATGACGTTGTTCACGAAGTTGATTATAGTCAAGAAGTTTTCAATAACTTAGAAGAACAATTTAATTTATCAACCAAGATTTTACCTTACCCGGGTACTAATACTGTTCATTATTATATTAAAAGGTTTGTTGACTGGCCATATCCTTTATCATGGTTATCAGATAATGTTAATCAAAAAGGTGTTAGTTTACTTAAGAAATTAAAAAAAACCAAAATTAAATGCGGTCTTTGTAAGATGGATCCCGACCCCACCAACTTCCTAGTTAAGGATGATTATGTTAAGTCAATTGATTGGCAAACTCTTTTCCATTCAGATCCCTTGCTTGAGGTTGGTTACTTGTTAGCTCATATGGAAGCTATTTATACTGGTTATCCTAGTAAGGGTAGCCGTTTATTTCAGAAGAACTTGCTTAAAAAATTGGTTGATAACGATATTTTTGGAAAAAATGTTGAAGAGCGCATTAGGATGGGATTAATTAATGGAATATCTGCACCCATTAAACGAAGTTACATGCAAAAAGATGTTAATGGATTAAAATATTATGAAAAACAACTAAATAATTTCCTAAACACTGATTTAGATGAATTATTTTTTTATTCTTATGAATAATCACTCCACGTATTATCCTGAAGAAGTAATAGTAAATGAAAATCCGCCCGGGCCGGGCTATAGCATCCAAGTATAACATAGGTAATGAATTAGTAATAATTTATTACTTTTTTGATTCTCATTTCTTTGTTATTTTATCTTCTTTTAGTAATATTTTTACTATCATAAAAATTACGAATGCTATTATTAAGAAGTTAATTATTTCTCCAAGAAAGGAACCCCACTTTATTATTATTGGTCCAAGCGTGAACGTTGCCTGTTCTCATCCACCTTCTGGGACGAAAGGAGTTATTACTGGCATGATTATATTATTTACTAATGATTTTATTAAGTCCTTTATTGCAACTCCTAGGATGAATGCAATAGCGATACTCATTACTTTATATTCTTTTAAGAATTCCTTAAATTCCTTTATTAATCTCATATTATTATAGTAAATATAATTTGATTAATTAAATGTTATGAAATTCTTGTTTCCGCCTTTTTTATAAAGTTTTATATACTAAAGAATATGCTTTTCTTCTGAAATGGCTAATATGGTGATGAGGCTTTTACAGAACGCAATTTTGAGTTTGATTATTTAGGATTATGCCATAACTATTATAAACAGTTATTTTGTTACTTCTTAAAAAAGAATTATGGAGGGATAATTTATGAGTGATGAAGAAGATATTAAAGAGGAAGAAGCAAAAGAAGAAAAGGAAGAAGCAAAAGAAGAGGAAAAGGATGAATTGTGATTCAATAAACATGAAGTTTTAATCACATTTTTTAATTTTTTTTATCTAAACTTATGGATAGACGCCTTATACTTTTATTATGGAAAAGTATAAATTAATGCGTTTATAATTACGATTTATGGTTTCAAAGAATGTAATTAAGAAAGAAAATGAATTAAAAATTTTCACTGATGGTGCATGTAGAGGGAATCCTGGTCGTGCTTCATGTTCTTTTATTTATATTAGAAATAGTGATGAATCTCCGTTCTTAACTTTTTCTGAGTATTTAGGTGTAGCAACTAACAATATTGCTGAATATGAAGCTATTATTAGGGCTTTAAATAATGCGATTAAACAAACAAGATGGAAAGTAAAAATTTATTGTGATAGTGAATTGGTAGTAAATCATTTAAATGGTGTTTATAGAGTTAAAGCAGAACATCTTAAAGAAAAAGTTGAGAAAATACGCCAATTAATTAATTTCTTTGAGTCGGTAGAGTTTATCCATGTTCCTAGAGAAAATGAATTTATTCAAATATGTGATAAATTATGTAATGACGCATTAGATAAACAAGGAATAAAAATTAATTAACCTAACTCTTTGATTCGTTCTTTCAAGTAGTTAATAAAGATAAAAAAAATAATCAAATATTAACAATTCTTAAATTTATTACAAGACAAGAAAAAGTCATGAATTCGTCCTATAACTGGTGTGTGGTGAATTAATAAGACGCCCGGGCCGGGATTTGAACCCGAGTCCCCCGCTCGACAGGCAAGGATCCTAGGCCAGACTAGACTACCCGGGCATGGGTAATGGTCCCGTCGCCCGGATTCTCATCCCAAGGGGAAACCTTCCCCCTCTATGGGTCTTGAACCGGGAACCTCACGGTGACTGCTCAACTGCTGTTGATTCAATACTATATTGTATTAAACTACAGCCGTGCGTTGCAGACAAACTTCGAAAAGTTTATTCTCTGCCAGGTTGAGCTACGACGGGATTATTATAAGAAGTAACTTTAAACGCTTTTAAAACTTTTCTTACGGCTCGCCACCCTTAATTAACTCAATTATTGGAGTATTACTCTTAACTTCATGTATTTTACGCTTAAACTTGAATTTAACAGTTGCCGGTGGCAGTGAAACCCTGCCAACTAATTCAACATCAGTCTTAAACTTGTAAGAAACCAGTACTTCTTCCTTAGGCCTGAGCGTCCCACAGTCAAACTTAAGCCATCTCCTAACCTTATCAATCTCTCCCTTAATGCTTCCAAAGCCTCCTAACTTCTTAACGTATAATGGAATGCTTTCAATGATTAATGCCTCATTAACTGCCCTGAAGCCAATGTTCTTAACTCTTATGGCTATCTTAACTATTAATTCCTTACCTTCCTTGCGCGATAGTATAATCTCTTTTTCAACCCTGATTTTCTTGTTAAGCAGTATCCATGCTATGACTCCTAGAATCGCGAAGAATGGCATTAAGATTAATGTAAAGTAGGATGTATTAACTGTTAGTGTAATGCTCTGGTCAGGAGCGAGTGGGACATTCCTTGAGAATAAATAATTAGTGAAGTCAGAACTGCTGGCCTTCTTTAAAAACAGGAGATTGCCGTCCTCGTAAACAGCGTAATTAATATCTGTTATTAATAATACTTCAAGAATATTAGTTGAGTAATTGAGGTTAACAATTATCTCCTCATTACCGGAATTAGTCACTGTTTTCTGAACGTTCTTGCCGAAAATGTCTTCAACAATGCTTGAAGTTCTTGTAGTATTCTTATAACTAGTCACTGTTAATGTTTTAGCAGCCTGCGTTATGACTTTTCCTGAAATTAATATTTCAACAAGCATGGTGTAATCTCTAGGAGGAATTTTTGGATTAAGTCTTAATTCTCTTTCAAAGATGTTAGCACCTGAAAAGAATCCAATAATGCTTGATGAATTATAAACAATGCTTGTTTCATCTGAAATTATTACATTAAAACGAGGATAAATGTTATCAACATTGCATATCACTGTCCCTGAAATATTGATGGGTTCTCTAGGGTCAGTGGAGTAAATTCCCACAAGAGTTAAGTTCTGCAGTTCAATTAATTCAACAGTTTCCTTGAGGACTGTTGATGAAATCCATATTTTTTCAGTAATATTATTATAAGAAATGTATAATGGTGTTAAGTACTCGCTTGCAGGAGTGCTAGGATTAATATTTATTGTTAAATTAATTGCATGGGTTTCATTAGGTTCTATGTGCAAGTTTATTGAAGGCTTAATGATTGCAATGCCAAAAGTTTCTAACATGAATGCGTTCAAGTAAACATGAACTTTGCTAGTATCATCATTAGTGAAGTTTATTTCATAATGCAGGGTTTCTCCAGGGTAAACCCTTGTTGTAACCCCTTTTAAGTTATACGTTAATCCTAATGCCTGTGAAATTACTAGTAGTGATGTGATAAAAATTATGTATCTCCTCATTATTTTCTTAATTATAAATTAATTAGTAATAAAGTTTTCTCTGTTGGAAATAGCAAAATATTTTAGTTAAGTGTTTATTAAGTAATAATGATGGTTAAGAAAAGGGGGATTAAGTTTTCATTCATTAAATTATTTTTTAATAGGATTTTCAGGCGCAAGAAATTATTCAAGCTTGGAATTTACGGTCCTCCTAACGCAGGAAAGACCTCGATTGCGAATAATATAAGTATGGCTTGGATTGGTGAGGAAGTTGGTGTTGTAAGTAATATTCCTCATGAAACGCGGGAGATACAGATTAAGGAACGCGTTATCATGGAAAGAAATGGCAAGAAATTAGAGATTAACTTAATTGATACTCCAGGCATTAGCACTAAAGTTGATTTCGAGGAATTCCTAAAATATAAGATTAAGCCTAAGGAAGCTAAGAAGAGAGCGATGGAGGCGACTAGAGGGGTTATTGACGCTATTAAATGGCTTGATGAGATGGACATTGTTCTAACAGTAATGGATTCAACTAAGGATCCTTACACTCAAGTTAATATTACTATACTGGGGAATCTTGAAGTGAGGAATATACCAACGATTATAGTCGCTAACAAGACTGACCTTAAGAGGAGCAGGATTAAGAGGGTTGAGTCAGCATTCCCTCAGTACAGGGTTGTTGGAGTGTCAGCGAAGAAAGGCTTAGGGTTTGATGAATTATATAAGGCAATATTTGAGGCGAGCAAGAAGGCGTGATTTAATAATGGAGTTATCACTTGATTTTTTAACAATGGAGTCATTAAGGCAGGCAGGGTTGAATGAGCGTATTGAAATGATTCTTGAAAAAATTAAGGAGAAGAAGATAATAATTGTTAACGCTAAGTTTAATCCAAGGGAAGAGGCTGCACTGATTGAGCAGACAATGAAGCATGTTAATAAGAAATTCCCTGGAATCGAGATGTGCTCATTAAGTTATGATGAATTAGTAAGTGATAGGAATTGGCTGGCAAGGTTAAGGCATCAAATCATTAATTTATTAACAGGCAGTGATTCAGGGCTAACAATTATTGGTCCAGCCAAGATTATTAAGGAGATTAAGCGCGAGCCTAACAGGATAAGATTACTAACTAAGTAATTGATTGAATAAATATATAAGTGATTACTTAATCAACCAGTGGTTATGATAATGACTTACAAGATTAAGGACTTAAGATTGGCTGAAGAAGGGAAACGTAAGATTGAGTGGGCTGAATCAAGAATGCCAGTCATGAAAGTCCTGCAGGAATTATACAAAGATGAGAAGCCATTAAACGGTTACAGGATAAGCGGCTGCCTTCACGTTACCAAGGAAACAGCAGTTTTAGTAAAGACTTTAAAAATTGCAGGTGCTGAAATGGCTTGGTGCGGTTGCAATCCATTAAGCACTCAGGATGACGTGGCTGCCGCGCTTGTAAAAGATTATGATATCCCTGTCTTTGCTTGGAGGGGTTTGTCAAGTGAGGAGTATTATGAGTGCATAAATGATGTGTTAAAAATAAATCCTAACATAACTTTGGATGATGGCGCGGACTTAGTGGTAAAGATTCATGCAGAACGTCCTGACTTAATTAAAAATGTGATTGGTGGTACTGAGGAAACCACTACTGGAGTTCACAGGCTTAGAGCAATGGCTGAATCAGGCGACTTGAAGTACCCTGTAATTGCAGTTAATGATGCAGAAACAAAGTGGGATTTTGATAATATTTATGGTACAGGGCAGTCAACACTTGATGGAATACTAAGGGCTACTAATATCTTATTCGCCGGCAAGAATGTTGTAGTATCTGGTTACGGTCACTGCGGCAAGGGAGTTGCTGATAAGTCAAGGGGTTTAGGCGCGAACGTCATAGTCACTGAAGTTAATCCAGTGAATGCCTTGAAAGCAGTTATGGATGGTTACAGGGTAATGCCGATGAGCGAGGCAGCGTCGCTTGGCGATGTGTTCATTACTGCAACTGGTTGCAGTAATGTTATTAGGAAAGAGCATTTAGTTAAAATGAAGAAGGGTGCAGTACTTGCAAATACAGGTCACTTTAATGTTGAAATCTCAATACCTGACTTAGAGAGCATTACTAAACATAAAAAGGAATTAAGACTGAATAATGTCATGCACGTTCTTGAAAACGGGAATAAAATTTATTTATTAGCTGAAGGCAGGTTAGTGAATCTTGCTGCTGGTGAAGGGCATCCCAGTGAAGTCATGGATATGAGTTTTGCAAACCAATTCTTATCAGTGCTGCGCCTTGTAAAGGAAGGCAGGAGTTTTAGACCTGTTGTTTATGATGTGCCAAGAGAACAGGATGAAATGATTGCAAGAATCAAGTTAGAATCAATAGGGATAATAATTGATGAATTAAGCATGGAGCAGGAAAAATACTTGAAGGATTACTCAAGCGGCACTTAATAAAGTTTATTAATAAGAAGATTACTAGAAAAATATTAATGCCTCATCAATGCGTTCGCTGCGGGAAAATGATTCCTGGTGGCTCTAAACAGTTATTAGAAGGTTGCGAGTCATGCGGCAGCAAGTTCTTTTTCTTCATTAAGGAGGAGAAACTCTTAAAGAGCAGTGACTTAATAAGGAGGAATTTAAGCAGGGATGAAATTCATGATTTGGAATTAGAGGTAAGAGGCATACTTGGCAGAAGTGGTTCGAATGAAGCAGTTATCCTTGACTTAGAGACTGTTAAGGCATTAGGTCCTGGTAAGTTCAGGATTGACGTGTCAGCCCTTATGCGCGGCGAGCCATTAGTTATTAATATCAGTCCAGGGAAGTACTACATTGACTTGCCTTCAGTTTTCGGCAAGCCAAGCAAGGAGAATCCTTTTAAGAAAGCCCTCAAGAAGAGTAAATAATAAGCCATTAAGTCCACCTTAAGTCTTCCAGCATTTCAATTACTTGAGTTCTTAAGTCATTTAAGGACCCTTCATTATTAATCACTCTTGAAGCAGCCTTCCATGTCTCATGAAGGTTGAACTCTTCAATTTCTAATCTTTCATGCTCTAAGAATTTCTTAAAAGTCTCAGGGAAGCCAGGCCTAGCTCTTAACTTCATTCGCTTAAACCTTTTTTCCGGATGAACCTTTACCATGATGAAAATAATTTCAGGGAATGCCTGTTTAAAGGTTTTAACATCAATTGGTAACCTGATGCCGTCAATAACTACTTTATCCCAATTACTTTCTTTTATTTGTTTAATCGCTGCCTTAATGAAGTATGCAGGATCTTTCCTTCTTAGTTCTTCACTTACTTTAGTCGTGACTTCCCTTGATGGCTTTAAACCCCTCTTAGTAACTTCCTCTCTTACTAAGTTGCCTGTTGCTATTGAGTTGAAGCCGTAATCCTTAGCAAGGATGTCAGCAACTGCTCCCTTGCCGCAGCCGATCGCGCCCATTAAACCTATTACGCGCATGGTTTTCAAAGCCATGCACCTCTTAAACTTTTATGGATTAATGAGTAACCAGTTATTAAAATTTCTGAAGTAAGGAATCCTAATAAGAAAATTTGGTATGGTTTAAAGCTTAATCTGAAAAGCAATAATTCGCAAGTAAAGCTTATCCCAATTAATATTATTCCTGCAATTAAGAATGCTCTGCCAGCCTTATCTTCATCAGTTAATCTATTGAATTTTCTTTCAATATGATTTAACTCTTTGTTTAATGATTTAACAGCTGCTTCTCCTTGCTTGCTCATAACCAGTCGCCTGTTAAGCCTTTGTGTGACATCATGAATCCTGCAATCATTATTATTGTTATTAATGATGCCATGATGAAGAATATTGCATAACTTACTGGGTTTGTTACATCCTTGAAAGTTACTGCCAGCGTAAGCGCTCCGCCTCCTCCTGAACCCATTAACAGCCATCCAAGAATTGCGAAGAACTTGCTTCCTTTATCAAGTTCTCTTAATTCATTAAGTTTATCGTCAATATCATTAAGCGTTTCTTCAATATTAATTAATGCCTTGTTTAATTGAGGGCTCTTGGTTTTCCTTAATTCAATGCTTTTTTTTCTTTTATTCATGGAAAATAATTTATACAAAGCAATTATTAAAACCTTATTGATGTTTAAGCAAGCCCTTAAGGATTGGTTAATAGTAATGAGTTTGGTTGGATTCATTATCGGAATCCTTTTTTCTTATGCTCATCAATTAATGGCAACTAATCCTTTATTATGGGTGTTTGTGCCTGACTGCCCGTTAGCAGCTCTCTTGTTTGCTGCAGCACTATTACTCCTAGCGTTTAATAAGAGGAATGATACTTTATTCTTGTTATCTTTTGTTTCAGGAATTAAGTATGGTGTGTGGACGATTTTCACAATTCTTTTTTACTGGAGTTTTTATGTTGGACCTGATAATTTTATTGAACAGTTAATTAATATTGGCGCTCACGTTTTATTATTCTTTGAGCAATTCCTGTTATTAGGACTGGTTAAGGTTGACCTGAAAAAGTTATCAATTGTGTTAGGATTCCTGCTTGCTAATGATTTAAGTGATTATTTGTTAGGTACTCATCCTGTAATGCCTGATTATGCAGTAACATCAATGTTCAGATTCACTGTGATGCTGACATTTGCTTCTGCAATACTTGTTTATTACTTGATAAGAAGGTATGAGGTTAAACGGTTTTCAGCAAGTCCGCTTTTGAGATAATGCCTTTAGGAATTCCTTTGTTAGTTACTATTAATGCCGGGAAATCATTTAACAATGTTGAAATAATTGGTAGCGGGGTGTTGATACTTATTATTGGGAATGGTTCATTCATTATGTCCTTAACAGGCAGTTCCTTTATTTTAGGGTTTAAGAAGTTCTTTATAATGTCTTTTTCAGTTACGCTTCCAATTATTATTCCATTATTAATGATTGGGCACTGCGAAATATTATTCTCATTTAGTGTTTTGGCAACAATGCTTACTTTATCAGCTGGTTTTACGCTAATGATTTTAGGAGTCATTATGTCCTTGGCTTTTAATTTGCTTTTTAATTCACACTTTTTTAGTGCTTCAAAAATCTTCTTGGCAGTGGAGTAGTTAGGCACGGTGTATTTCCTTTCTATTTTTGCAATAATTGACTGACTGACTCCTGAAAGCTTGGCTAATCCTACCTGCGTTAATCCAATTTTCTTCCTTAATCTCTTAACATCTTCAAGTTTTGGCAGCATCATTTTCATCAATCCACCAGAATAATAAATAATTTACTGACGTGTGCTTGATTCTTGATTCATTAACTGTGTTGTTACGCAATAAGTTTATAAATGAGAAAAAATAGTTTTTACTCCTATGGTTACTGTATTTAAGATAAGTGATAACTTGGAATTAAAATTAAATAATGGTAAGACTAATATTTACGTTAATGGAAAGAGATTCCGCCAGTGTAAATATTTACTTCTGAATATTCCAGTTGATGAAATACCTGATTATGATGATATAGGCTCAATTGATGAGGTAAAACAATACTTGGATGATTCTTTAGAAAAAGAAGAAATTAATAGACTTAAGCCAGAAGTAGAGTTCTTTGGTCACTGCTCTAACCTGCAAGCCTGGTATGAAAATGGTTATGATACGTGTATACTTCATTCTAATCTTTCATTTCCATTGTTAAGGGAACTTGGAGAGTATGACTCTCGTGCAAAAGTTAGGTTTGATGAGGAATTAGTGAATAGACTAAACACTGGATATGAACCAGTACAGGAATACTTATTCAATGAATACTCAGGTTACATATTAAGATTGCCAGAAGAGAAAGCGGATAGCATAGAGTCTGATAAAATAAAAATCAAAAAACTAAATTTAAGCCGTAATAAAAATCTAAATAAGTTACCAAAATGGATTGGTGAATTAAGGAACCTGCAAAAACTAAACTTAGGTTACAATAATTTACGTGAATTGCCTGAGTCAATTGGTGGGTTAAGAAATCTGCAAGCACTATACTTAAGTGGTAATAAGTTACGTGAATTGCCTGAGTCAATTGGTAAGTTAACAAACCTGCAAGAACTATACTTAGCTGACAATAATTTACTTGTGTTGCCTGAATCAATTGGAAATTTAAAAAACCTGAAAACAATATACTTAAGCAGTAATGAGTTACGCGAATTGCCAGAATCAATTGATGGATTAAGAAATCTACAAAGACTAAACTTAAGTTACAATAATTTACGTGAATTGCCTGAATCAATTGGTGGGTTAAGAAATCTGCAGGTGCTATACTTAAGAATTAATAAGTTGAATATATTGCCAGAATCAATTGGCGAATTAAGGAACCTGCAAGTACTATACTTAAGAGGCAATAAGTTAAGAGGATTGCCAGAATCAATTAATGAGTTAAGAATGAAACTGCCTGAATGTAATATATATTATTAAACTATTTTGCATTCACTCTCGAAACGTATTTAAGTTATGTTCTTAAATAAATTAATGTATGATGTATAAGTCGTTGAAGGAGTATGTTAAGAAGTCTAATTATTTTAAGGAACTATCAGATGAGGAAAGAGAAAATAAATTAGTGGTTTTAGAGCAATTACTTGACCAGGAGGAAGTTGATGCGTCCCTTAGGGATGAATTAATTAAGAATTATTATCGTACTCCTATATTGTCTGAAAGGTCTGACATTATTCCAAGTAGTTATAACTTATTGGATGCAGTGTTAAAGAAGGAGGAATGGTTAATCGCTCCTTCCCAATTAATGAATGCTATTAAACAATGTAAAAGGGAAAAAGGGAAGAACTTTAGAGTTGACTTATACTTTAAAACTAATGGAAGATTTCAATGTTGTATACCAGATTATACCTCAAAATATAATTCTGCTAAGGCAGTCATGAAACAATTAGGAAGTTCCATGTAGTAATATGGTAATTATTTTCTTCGAAGCACTGTTTTTGTTAATAAGCAAGCATTATTCTTATTGCAATTCCTTTCATTAAATATTAATTTATTTGTGTATTTTTTTAGTGATATGTCAAATGGGCATATTATTTTTTTCCCATCTGGGAAAACGTTGCCAAACCTGCACTTGTCTACAATAATTCCTTGTTTTTTTCCATAAATCACTCCTCGGTTAGAAAGGTGTAATTCATTTAATCCTCCTTTGTAATCATTAACAAATCCTTGCACTATCTTCGCGTATTCTTTTAATGGAATAGTGTTCTCATTGTCCTTCCAGTAATTACGTGTCTGCGCAACATCTCTAATGCTTGAAATCATGAAGCGTTCACAATTGAATTCTTTTTCAGCCATTATTGCAGTAGTCATTAATTCATCAACATTGTCAGGCCTTAACATGAATACAATTGTAACAGGGATTTTGACTCTTTCCACATTGTTTAATGGTTTCTCGCTTGAGCGTGCTCCCATGACCCCTATCCTGACACTTACTTCTGACAAGTCAATGTTTTCAAGCATTTTTAATTTGGTTCCGTTGGAGTAAATTGTTGTTCTTAAATCATTGTCCTTGTTGAATTCAAATATTTTTTCCAAATTTGAATGAAGTGTTGGTTCCCCGCCCAATAATATTATTTTCTCAACCTCTTCATTGTATTTAAGAACATGGCTTTTATATTCATCAAAACTCATTTCTTCCCTGCCAAGTTTATGTGCATAAAAGCAAGCCCTGCATCGCAGGTTACACTGGTTAGTAATGAATAACTGAAGAGTTTTCACAGGCTTAACAATGAATTCTTCCCAAACATTCTCATCATATTCCAGTTCATGTATTCCTATTTCTTCTTTCAGTATTTTTTTATCAAGTATCATGAAGAAATTCATAAAAAAATCTTGTTTTAAAAACTTTTTGTTTACTTTTCTTTATTCATATTGAAAACTTTAATTAAGACTATTGGTCACTACGAGAAGTAATAAAAGTTCAAAGGAAAAATTTATTAATAAAAAATATTTAACGAATTAAGATATGGAAGAAAAACCTGAATGTTATGGCGCATTCCCAAAAACTGCTCCTTTAGCAAGCTTACTCTTTAAGAAAGGTTGCATTATTAGTCCTTCATATGATTCTAAACATGGAATAGAACGAATTATTATAGAAGAGCATTACATACATGATGACCCCACTGATGAAGAAAACGACTGGTTGGTTTGCAAATATTGGAATTGGAATAAGAATGGGGATTGTTGCTGTCTTTACGAATCCTGGTTCAGAAAAGATGAAGATCTCTGAAAAAATTTTTCCCAGAACTTTTTATTGCGAGGCTTATGAGAATTGGCATGATACTCAGCGCGCTTACCTTAATATAAATCCTGATGGCAGCGTGAACATGTGTTGCTGGGAAATCCCATCCCTAATTCTGGGCAATGCAATAACTGACAAAGTTGGTGAATTATATGAGAATGCAATTAAGGATGAAGTCATTAAATCATTACTGGATATGGGTCCATGGGAGGTTGGAAAAAAATTAGGATTCAGGCCTGAGAAGAAGTACATGAATCTTTGTTCTATGTGTGAAGAAATATTAAAGGATTACACTATCTGAATCTTTTTACCAGCGGATAATATATTATCGGCAGAGCGTAATCATCATTGAGTATGAAATAATAATTCGGCTGCCTGACTTCTAATTCCACACTATCTATTCTCTCGCCTACCCTGTCAAGGATTTCATCGTCATTCTTAACGTATATTGATACTGCGCCAATAATTGATTCCTCATTGTTAAGGCATAGCACTGTGTATTCATCCCCCTCCACTTTTCTTAATTTGGCTAGCGGTACGGAGCCAAAAATCCTGGAAGCATGTTTTCCAATGTCAAGCATTCCCCAAGTGATTGTTGAGCCGGGAAGGTTCTTATCCTTTATCCTGTTGGGCTGTATCCTACCCCAATAACTGCCAGAATAAGCTGCTGAAGGGTAAGCAGGCACTTCACTCATTAATATCATGTTTTCCAAACACAGTTTTTTCCCAGGATAAGTCCTCTTATTAATCAAGGACCTGTCACCAAGACAATTTCTCCAGAACTCCTGTATAGTCCTGAAACTCTTTAATTCAATACCTTTTCCCCCCTTGTATTCCCTGAACTCATAATTAGTCTGGAATTCCAGAGGAGTCATCCCAGAATTATCATACCTTGAACGCATAACATCATATTCAGCATTATAATTTGGCTTCTCTTTCCAGACAAGCCTTATTCTTTCCATAATTCTCACTGCATCCTCTTCAGAAAGCCTTTCTTCAGGATTCCTGTGCAGCCTGTAACTGTTTTCGTCAAGATTTTTGCCAGGAATATTCCAACCACTCACCTTTCCCCACACTAAATAATCCTTAAAACAATTAAAATCATTCCTGGAAAGACCAGTTATTAAATCCTTTTCTTTGTTGCGATAACTCTTCGGGACCAGGATAAACCTGTTTGTGTTAAGATTAATCCAGAAATCCTTTCCATTACTGTAACAATCAAGAATCTCGTCCAGGACTTCGTCAATATATTTTCCAGTAAGTGCTCCATAAGTTTTAGGAGCAATTGTTTGGAAATCAAACTCTTTCATAATAAGAATAATAATGATAAGTTATTAAAATAATTTCCTTTATCAACAAATCTATAATATAGTAATTACTTTCTTCGAAAATATGATAGAGAAACACAGTGTTGGGACTAGGATTTTCAAAGCCTGTTTGGCAGAAATCCTTTATCATAACTGAAAGAAGTCTTTTCATCTACTTGGTTAATAATTGTTTCAATATTATTTTTAATTAATTCAATTTTTTTGCAATCCTCATCACTTAACCTAATGTTATTATGAACTAATTTGTTTCTATAATCTCTCCATTCCTTAACCTCGCCAATCTGCTCCTCACTAATCAATCCTTTATTGTATGCTGCTCCAAAATATTTTCTCTTGTACTCTGGAAAAATCTCGTTTAGGCCGCAATAAAACTTGAATAATAGAGTAATAATAAGATGATTGTCAAGCCTGATAATATAACTATCTAACTTTTTTATCAAAGTTAATTCTTCTTTCCTATCCATTACAATTCAATATCAAAAAAGTGTTTCTTAATAAATATTATGGATTTGGAACATATACTGGCGTATATTATAGTCTTCTTGGGTTATGGTATATATCGCTATGATGTCCGGCTTTTTTTCTATACTCTTCAGATAAATCATAACCGCGCGTTTCATAAATAAACCTGGACGCTAAACAAAAGTTATTATCAATAATTTTTTTAATTTGTTCTTTATTGAATTCATGTCTTTTTTCTGCAAGTTCATTTATAGCATTTTTAAATTCGTATTTAATCATTTTATCTACTTGTTTGCCAGTAAATTTATAATCTCTACAAACAAGAATGCTAGTTGTTTCTTTTAACTTTTTATTAATCATCCTATTAATTTGTTCATCAGTGAATTCATAATCTGCTTCGCATAATAGATTGGATAAGGACCTGCCGAATCCTTTATTAATCATTTCATTCACTTGCTCATCATCAAATTTATATTTATGTTCGGTTAATACATTTATTGCGCTCCTGAATCTTTTTTTAATTAATTCATTAATTTGTTCGTCACTAAATTTGTAATCCCAAGAAAGAGCTTTTAAAGGATTCTTAAATCCATGATTAATCATTTTATTTACTTGTTCGTTACTGAATTTGTAGCCATCACGCACGAGGTTAGTTAAAGAATGTTTTGATTTATTCTCAATCAGGTTATTAACCTGATTATCAACAGATTCATGATTCATATAAAGGAAAACCAGTTTTTTACTTATCTTTTTATTAATTATCTTATTTAATTGCTCATCACTGAATTCATAATTATTTAGTAAAAGATTATTTATTGTATTCCTAAAATTGTATGTCCACTCGTGATTAATCATTTTATTTATTTGATTATCATTAAATTCATATTTCCCAACAAGCGTTGATAATGTACCGCCACATTCCTTTTCAATCATTTTATTTACTTGTTCGTTAGAAAAGTTGTAATTATTTGCTATTCTTTTTAGAGCTTTATAAAAAGAGTTATACTCTTCTATAATCCAGTTTACTTGTTCGTCACTGAATCTGTATTTATTAGCAATTACGCGTGCAGCGCCAGTAAAATTGTTTTTAATTATCTTATCTGTTTGTTTATCTGTAAAATTATATCCCTTCTTTGCTAATTCATGCATAGTTGAATGAAATCCTGAATCAATCATGTTGTCCACAATTGTTTTATTTACTTCATTTAAAGACAAATCAAGCTTACTAAGTAATGAATCCCATGAGGAGTCATATTCATTTATTATAATTGATTTTAAAAAAGATTTATCATCTTCATTGAATACGAATTTAAATATATTTAATTCATCAACTTTTTCAAGAATGAATTTCAGAGGAATAGACCCTTTGTTTCGGACTTCAAAACTTTCTAGATATGCTTCTTTTAAATGCTTGAAACTTTGATATAAATCATTGATTATTTCGTCTTTAATATTCATGCCTTCAAGTTCAGTTTCCAAAAAAAGTCTCTTAAAACTATTTGCTGTTATGTTATTTAAGTTAAATAATCCTCCTTTCTTATGAGTTTGTAATTGGTAGTTACTAATAGCATTTATTATGAAATTTATATCTTCAATCCTGTTAGTTTCTTCAACTTCTTCATTATCTCCGACCGCATAAACCATGCCCATACAGTCTTGAGTATACTTAATGCCTTGTTTAACTCTGTTCCCGTCATATTCTTGTCCGAAAACATATACTAAGCCTCTTCCACCCCACAACATTCCTGCCTCATACTCATTATTGCCTTTATAATCGCCTGCTCCTAAGAATATGTTGCCATTAACACTGACTGCTATACCATAGCGGGCATCATCAAAAAGTAAGCTGGGTACCAAGATATAACTTCTTCCACTATGATGGATTAATTCAAGTGATCTGTAGTCTGGAAATTGCTTATCATACCCTCCTGAAAGTATTTCTTCAAGAGATTGTTCAGGACTGATAATTGCTACAGGAGATAATTCATTTTTATTAATTATTTCATAATAATTTGTTTCATAATCATTAATTTTTGAAGTAATATCATTAATCTTAATTAATTGTTCGCTATGACTAATTGGCCGCTTTTTTCCATTAATAATTAAGTATTTTCTGTTATTATATGTCTTATAACTTTCATATTTTTTATTACCAAGAAAGTAACTATTCATTATAAATATTTGAAAATCTTAAAGAAGTATTTATTCTTTTATTTACGCAACAATCTATTCTTATTTAAGGTTGAAGGGAAGTGAACCTTAAAAGGTAAGCCCCGGGAGGGAATCGAACCCACGACCTCTACATTTCTGTTAGTTAATACCAGTAACGCCCTCAATTATGAGTGTAGCGCTCTAACCAACTGAGCTACCGGAGCAATTACTAAGAATTTAATTATTAATGTTTTTAAAAAGTTTTTTAAACCCATAAAATCATTATTTTTAATTGGCGATGAAGTGACAGCTCCATGCTGAGATTTACTCCGTGATGAGGAGACGTGTTCACTGAGCTTCTATTTAATATTATTGAACTACTCCTGAACCAATCAAGCGCCACTTGTTATTAATGAATCTTGAAATGGCAACGCGTTCCTCGCGTTCAATACAGATTGGTAGTTTAAGCCTTAAAGTAATTTTCTTGCCTGCCTTCGTAATCACGCCCACCGTCTTGGCAGTTAATGCATTAATAAGGAGGGTTTCATTAATTCTTAACTCTTCCTGAACTAATTCCTCTTCAGTGCCAACGACTCTTTGAAGCAGTTCAGGCTTTAATATTAACTCATCAGTAAACACTGGAGGACAGTAAGCAGGAGTGCAGATTATTGAACCAGCTAATTCATCACTCTTGGTCAAGTTAGGGTCCAGCGTTGTTGAAACACCGAAGTTGCCTCCAGGAATTGCCCTGCTAACTTGTTTTGAACCATAAAATATGCTTGCAGCCTTAGTCTTTATTGGCTTGTAAGCAGTCCTGCCGCCCTCTTCAGTCTTTAATCCTGGCAGCATGATTAATTCATCACCTTTCCTTAACTCCCCCTGCTTTAGTATGCCTCCAAGAACTCCGCCTGATAATTTCTTAATCTCTGTGCCTGGCTTGTTAACGTCAAAACTTCTTAACACAAGCATTACTGGCTGTTTTCTTAAATCACGCTTCGGGGTCTTAAAGAATTCTTGAATTGCCTGGATTAATATGTTAACATTAGTGTTATGCTGAGCGCTTACAGGAATGACTGGAGCATCCTCTATGATTGAACCCTTAACAAATTCCTTAATATCCTTGTAAGAATTCTTGGCTTCTGCCTCGCTTACTACGTCAATTTTATTCTGCACAATGATTATGTTCTTAACCCCTGTGACTTTCAGAGCTGCTAAATGCTCCTTTGTCTGAGGCTGCGGGCACTTTTCATTAGCAGCGATTACCAGTATTGCAGCGTCTATCACTGAAGCGCTTGAAAGCATTGTTGCCATTAATGTTTCATGGCCTGGCGCGTCAATGAATGAAACACGCCTAATCTCTTTGCACTTCACTTTATGAGCAGGGCACTTAGCATTATTAGTGTATTCTCCTTTAGGGCACTTGTATATACTCATTTCAGCGTACCCGAGGCGAATGGTAATACCTCTTTTTAATTCCTCTGAGTGAGTGCTCGCCCACTTACCTGTAAGTGCTTCAAGCAGCGTTGTCTTGCCGTGGTCAATATGACCAACCATTCCAATATTTATTTCAGGCACGTTCATTAAAAGAATTAGAGAATTAATATCTATTATAAGCCTTACTCTTTTTTCTTCTCTTTTGGAATTTTTAGTGTTTCCTTTTTCTCTTCAGCTGGTTTTTCTTCTTTAGGTGATTTTTTCTTTTTCTCTTCCTTTTTTTCTTCTTTCGCACTGGACTTTTCTTCTTTAGGCAATTTTTCCTTTTTCTCTTCTTTCGCTGCAGGCGCTTTCTTGCCGAAAATCTCCTTTAACTTTTTCTTACCCTGCTTCACTGCAATAACATTAATTTGAGCAATGTCATCCGCAATAGTGTTGCCTCTGAAAGTCTTCCTCCTGCGCCACCCTTTCTGCTTAACCTTCTTTAAGCCAACACTCTTCCCTGTGAGTATCCTGACCCTTCTTGACCCCATAACCTCTTTCCTCATCGGGAAACCTGCATTATCACTGCCGCCAGTGATTTTAAATTCATAACCATTAAGCCCTAAAACGCTGCCGTTAAATGAGCTGCCAATCTTTAAACCAATTAAATTAGCAGCTTCAGGCTCTTTAAGAATAATTTTGTAACTCTTGCCTGCCTTATCACCAATATTAATTTTAAACTCCATGAATACGAATTAGAAAAAAGAAATGATTTTATAAAGTTTTGCCTATAAATTATTAAATGGTTATCATGGCAAACTTATTGAATTTAGTGTTGAATGCATCTTATTTCAAGGATAACACTGCTTCCTGCAGGCAATATTTAGAATCAGTCATTAATGAGATTAAGGAGTTTAATAATTCTGATAACATCATGAAATTGGAGTTATTGGATGATTATTTGAAGTCAGAGTTCAAAAAAGGTGATTATGTTGAAATCACTGAAGTGATTAAAAAAGGCAGGGGCAATTGTTTAGGATTATCAATGTTGTATAAAATAATTGGTGATGAATCAGGGCTGCCAATAAGTCTTGTTATCATGAAGGATGTCTTAAGGCAAACTCATTGTTATGTATTATATAATGATGATGGGGTTAGGAAGCCAATAGAAACGCAATGGGACTGGAAAAGTATTTGCAAGAAATATAAAATAACACGCGAGTACGGATACGAGAACATTAAGAGACATTTTTCCCAGCCAGAATCCCTTGGCTTCACAGTCTTAAGTGATGGACTTGAAATATTTAATAAGTATTTAGTTAATCTTGTTTTAATTAATCATTTTAAAAAAGATTACAGTAAGAGGGCGCATTATCTTAAACAATTAAAGCTTTAAGGGGTTTTATAGCCCCCAATCTTCATTCTTTTTCCTGTGAATTTTAAGTATTTCACGCATGGCAGTAATCTCATCACTGCGCAAGTACTTTTTGTAATCAGTTTTCATCTTAATGAAGTGGCTTTCAGGCACGTTAGAGTACAGGACGTCACCTTCATTTAAGTTCCTGCCAACTACTCCATTGCTAATGCTTACTGCAACGCGCATGCCCTTAACTGCCTCGCCAACTGACTCACCCTTAACTTGAATGGCTTTGACTTCGCCAACCTTCCTTAAATCCTCATTAATGAGTGAGTAGCCTGCCCTTAAAGTACCGTCAAGGACTTCCATGCCAATAATCGCGGGCTTAGAAGCCCTGAAAACATTATCCTTTAAGAATTTGAGTTTAACAGGTGTTACAAGGCTCTTTAAAGCACTTGCCTTGCGCTTATCTAATAAATCCTTTAAATAATTCTCATAATCTTCTAATAGTTTGTAAATAATGTTTGACTTGAATATCTTAATATTTAATTCTTTGTTAAACTCAGCTGCCTCCGCGAGTTCACTAATATTGAATCCTATAATGACGCCATGCTCCTTTTTGCTTTCACGCACGGAGTTAGCTTCAATCAAGTCCTGCTTGTTTATCGCCCCAATCTCAGCCTTCATAATAGGATGATTCTTGAATAAGTTATTAATTGCTTCAAGACTCCCTAGCGAATCCGCCTTAATTATTAAACCATTACCTTCAGTTTTGATTAATATATTTTTTATTTTCTCCTGCACTTCATCCTTTAATGATTCTAATTTTTTTTCATCCCAGCAAGCAATGAGTGGCATTCCTGGAATAACTTCATCTAAGCCAGGACCAGAGACTTTAATGCCTGAAGCAGCAGTTACTTCCTTAACATTAAGGAAATTGCCTTTCTCCCTTAGTTCCTGCAATGGCGCTGGCTTAAGCAGTGCGCGTGCCTTGCTGACAATTGGTTCTTTTACTCCTCCAATAATTATTAAGTCACCTTTCCTTAATTTACCGTCATAAAGGATTATGTCAAGTGTTTTGCCAAGCCCCCTGACTTCCTTAACTTCAAGAACTGATGCTTTTGCAGGTGAGTTAATATTAACTTTAAGAGTGCTCTCTAAAAAGCGCTGGGCTAATCCAGTTAAAACCATTAGTAATTCCTTAACTCCTTCACCTGTCTTAGCGCTTACCGGGACAATGCTGACTTCTTTTGTGAAATCCGAGACCCTGTCAAAACGCTCTGCCTGAAACCCGAGTTCGAATAACCTGCCAACTAATTCGTAAAGTTTTGTTTCAAGAATTCCTTGAACATCCTTTCCTTGAAACTTAATGCTTTCGAGCAGTAATTTATCAGGATTTGAGTGCCATCCGTTAATTAAGTCAGTCTTGTTAAGCGCGATGACGAAAGGCACTTTGAATTGTTTTAGCATCATTATTGACTCAATTGTTTGAGGCATCATGCCTTCCATGACGTCAATAACGAGTATTGCAATGTCAGCGATTGAACTTCCTCTTTCTCTTAGACTGGTGAATGCCTCGTGTCCTGGAGTGTCAAGGAACAGCAGTCCCGGGATAGTGATTTCGATTTTTAATTGTTCAAGAAGTGAACCGCAAATGTTCTTTATAACTTTTAATGGCACCTCGCTTGCACCGACGTGCTGCGTAATGCCCCCAGCTTCCCTTGCCTGGACAGCGCTGCCTCTGATAGTATCTAACAACAATGTCTTGCCATGGTCAACGTGACCAAGTACTGCGCAGATTAATTGACGTATTTTCATGAAAGAAAAGAATTAGGAATGGCTTTTAAAAAGTTTTGCTTAACGGTTAAAAAGTAATTTTATCATGTTTGATAAGATTCTCTAACAGGATTGTAGTATCCTTTTTTTGGTAAACAGTATAACTTGCAATTAAGTCACAGGGCAATTCAACGCGAACTTTATTCATTAAAATACGAAAATCCTTATTAGAATATAATTTTACTAATCCGTAAGGGCAGTTAACAATGTCTAACTTAATAATCCTTTCATCATCATTGTTCCTGAAACCATAATATTCAGCTAGAAAACTCTGTGAACAGCCGTCTTGAAGTTCGCCTTCGTGTATAAAATCTCCTGTAACCACTAATTTAGCTATGTCAACAAAAGGGTAATAGTGTTTTCTCTGCAACTCACTGTCTTCTTTTTCATTAATTTCTTCATTATTCAATTTTTTATGATAATTCACGCAGCACTTGGCTAATCCAAGAAAGTCAATATAGTGCCCTTCAATTAATTTAACGTAAAGCAAGTCACCGCTATCCGCTATTTCTGAAGGCTCGCCAAGCGCTTCTCCTATCTTCTTAAAAACATTTTCTTCTTTACTAGCCATTGCAAATTTTGATAGGGATTATTATTTAAATACTTTTTCATGTTACTACCAGGTCTTCTTGAAAGCAGCTGCCTCGTCAGAGCGCTCGTAGTCATAAATCTCGTTAGGAGAGAACCAAACGCTGATTTCATCATCAGCTTCTTTAATGCTTTCACTGGCATGAATTAAATTCTTAAGAGGTCTTTTTCGAGAGTCAGACAGCATGTAAGAGTCAACGCTGAAGTCGCCTCTAATAGTGCCAATAGGCGCGCCCATCGGCTCAGTTGTTCCAACAATCTTCCTGATAGCTTTAACAGCGTGAGGTCCTTCAAGAACCATTGCCACAACAGGACCAGAACCAATGTATTCCATTAGCATGCTGCGGATGTCTTCTCCAATATCAATATCTTTTTTCTTTACTTTAATTCCTCTCTCTGCATAAGCTTTCTTTGATTTTATTCCAACATTTTTTAACCATTCAGGGTCTGGCTTGTAATGCCTTCCAACTAAATCAACGTTAGGTCTGATTAATTTTAATCCAACGACTTTCAAGCCTCTTTTCTCAAAACGCTTAATTATTGCTCCAATCAACCCTCTGTTCACTCCATCAGGTTTTATTAAAACAAGACTTCTTTCAATCATTTTTTCTTCACCTTTTTAGTAATCCATTTTAGTTTGCTTGGCTTCCTTTTAAGAGTTAAGTTCTTGCTGCACTTGCTTGAGCATAATCTTATGATTTTGCCGTCAGGCTTAACATGAATTGTTCCTCTTCCAGGTTCAATATCTCTTTTACAGAAACTGCACTTCACTTTCTCCTGCCTCCTTTTAGCGGTGCTGCTTCTAATTCTGTTTCCTTAAGCATTAACACATCATTAGTCCTTACTGGTCCGCGGACATTACGCCTCATAATCTTATTCTTATCAATCCCTTGAAGGATTTTACACCTCACTTGAGTTGCCTCCCCCCTGACGCCAACCCTGCCAATTATTTCCACAACCTTTGCAGGCACAGCATTCCTGTAAGTTGTTTGTACTTCTCCCTTCTTAGTTTTAATCACAACTCTATCTTCTGGTCCAACATCCTTTAATCTTTTAGGCATTTCCAATCGCTTTCTTCATTTTAAGGAATAATTCCTTACCAAGGCCTGGTTCGGTTATTGTAATACTCGAGCACCCGACCTCTAACCTTGCAGCGCTTCCAAGAGCGGTTTTTGAAGATACATGCAGTAATGGCACTTCCTTATCCTTACATAGTAATGGTATGTGCGCTATTACTGCCTTAGGTTCAACATCATCTGCAATAATTACTATTTTAGCCATGCCTTTCTCAATTGCTTTGGTCGTGACATTAACTCCTTTTTTAACCCTGCCTTCACTTCCAGGCTCTGACGCTAAGTCAACTAATTCAAGGATTACTTTCTCATTCACTTCGAATGCTTTGACTAGTTTCTCAACTGGTTTTGGAGCTGCTTTTTCAACTGTTTTTTTACTTTTTTCAACCATAATTTCACCTTATTTCATTGGTTATTGTTCAAACAATAATAATGTCTTTTTAAAACTTATGGTATAATCTTTTAAAATTAAAAATTATTAAAGGATTAGTGATGAATGCATTAAAAAGATTTTTTAAAAGACTTGGCAAACCAATATACAATCTTGAAGTAATAATTCAACAAGTGCCTGAAAGCACGCATGTTAATTTTAAAAAAATGAAATCAATCGTGGACGAATTATTTAGTAAACAATTAAGCATTACTAGTAAAGGGTACGTGATTGATAGGGTAAAAAAGAAGGGCTTAGAAGAAGTAAAAGCTCATCTGCACCCTGACGAGCCTTCTAATTATGGTGCAATCTTAGAATTCAATAATTATTATAAAATACAGCAAGAGTTACTTCCACCCAAAAAGAAAATGAACTATCATAAGGGCTTACACGTGCACTTAAGACCAGAAGGGGGTATCTGGACGTTTTACATTAAGCCAAGGAAAAAACTGCTAAGAATAAGAGAAGTCTATGAATCAAGCCTAAGTAGTGGAAAATATTTTGAGTTCAGGAAGAAGGTTTTAGAGAGAAATTTAGTGCCTTATCATCTTCCATCTCACGAGCCATGCATGAACTGCTTACATGATTAAATTTTGAGCAGTGCTCCTTTATGCCCCAACCCTTTAGGAAAGCGTTGACGGAAAAAGATTTTATACTTTTAATAATGCACCCTTGTGGCCTACGTTTATAATCTTTGTTCTGCCTATCTTATCAATTAATCCTTCAGTTTCGTGCAAGTGACCGCAAATGCATAATTCAGGCTGCACTAATTCAATAACCTTCCTGACTGCCTGGCTGCCTGCGTGAGTCCAACCCAAATCATCAAGCAATGTATTATAAGGAGGAACATGGCTTATTAAGACCTTCTTCACGCAGTCCTTAACCCCCTTATAAGCTTTCATTAATATACTATAAACTTCATTTTCTGTTAACTGGAATAATCCGATGTTGCCGCTGCCGCAGGCAAAGAAGCCAATATTATCAACAATGAATGATTTTGCGTGAACATTATAAACGCCTGGCTTGTACTGCTTCTCCAGGAAGTCAAGGCTTGCAAGCGTTTCATGATTGCCAGGAATCATTAATACTTTTTTCCCAGTACCCTTGAAAGGTCCTATAATACCTGTTAAGTCTGCTTCAGCCCAAGTTAAGTCCCCAGCAAGTATTATTAAGTCAGCCTCCATGGCTTTCATGGCTAATTTCTTAGCAAGTCTTTTATCACCATGAATGTCTGAAACAGCAAATAATTTCATAATTGCTTTCTTAAGCAGAACACGCTTTTATAAATTTTACTCATAACTTTTAAAAAGCAATAACCCTTTGTTAATTAAAAAGTTATTTTGAAGTGATAAAATGGTTGAAGTTGGAATAATGCCTGCAATTGATATGCATCTTGGCAAGGCAATACAATTCTTTGCAAAACTTGAAGGTGTTGAAGAGGGAATAACTGCATTAAAGATTGGTTATAAAATTATTGAACGTTATGGAACAATTATTTCAAGAAAATTATTTGATGATATTGAATTAAGCCTGCCAATTTGTTATGACCCTCAAAAAAGAGGAACTGACGTGCCCTTTATTGTAAAAGGACAAGTAGAAGATATTGATGAATTAAAACCAAAATTCTATATTGGCTCTCCTCTTGGTTCAGGAAGCAACTTGGATGATTCAGAGAAACCTGGAACGCTGGAAACTTTTGTAAACGCATGCTCTAATAATGGTATTATCCCCATAATTGTTGTAGAAATGACGCAGCCAGGAGCAACAAGGTATAGTAGTAAAGAAAAGTGCGAACAATTAGCAAAGGATTGCGTTGAACTAGGGGTTAAATACATTGTTGCGCCAGCAACTAAACCGGAGAGATTAATGGTTTACAGGAAAATCTTTGATGGAGAAGTAAATGTTGTTAGTCCTGGCAGTGGTCCTCAAAAAACAGGCAATGTTTTAGTAGATGCCGTAACTGCTATTGAGAAGGGAGCAGACCATTTGGTGATTGGAAGAGGAATCTACCAAAGCAAGAATCCGATACAAACAATTAAAGATGTTTACGCTGCAATTAAAACAGCGCATGAAGAGAGAGTTTTTTAAAATGAAAAGCATTAAGGACAGGGTTTCAGAAATATTATTAGATATAAGTGCGGTGATGGTTGCGCCAGAGGAAGGTCCTTACTTTGAGTACTCTGCAAAACCATTACAGGGACAAACATACGCTGACTGCAGAGTAATAATAAGCCATGATGATGAAAAAGAAGAGATAGCGCAATTAATGAAGAGGAAATTAGTAATAAATGAGCAGTACGATGTGGTTCTTGGCTCAACAACAGCAGGCATGAGTCCAGCAGAGAATTTAAGCAGGGTATTAGGAAATGAAACTCATTATTATTATGTGAGAACAGATGAAAAGGCTTATGGGCTTGGACAGCGAATAGAAGGTGATAAGGAATTATTAAAAGAAATAGCAAAAGAGAAAGAGTGCCTTGATATTATTATTGCAGAGGACTTAATAAATTCAGGAAGAAGCTGTAAGATTGTTTGGAATGCTTTTAAGGAATGGTGTGAGGACAAAAATATTAAATTAAGGACGAAAAAGATAACCTGCATTGTATCTTATGGTAATAAAGGATTTGATGAATGGGTTAATCAGGAAGGATTTGAATTTAAGCCGCTAGTTTACCTGCCATACATTTTCAAGTTTGGAGAAAAAAATAATATGATTAGTGAGAAACAATATGAATTGGCAATAGAGTTCCTGAAAGACCAGGCAAGATGGCGGGAAGAGAGGGGTCTGCCAACAAAACCTTATTAATCACTCTTTTTTATTCTTATAATCCTTAATTGCTTCCTTTAAGGCATCCTGAGCCAGGACTGAGCAGTGAATCTTTATAGGAGGCAGTCCTCCTAAGGCTTTTACAATATCCATGCGAGTAATTTTCTCAGCTTCATTTAATGTCCTGCCCTTAGCGAGTTCAGTAAGCATGCTGGATGAAGCAATAGCTGCCGCGCAACCTAAAGTCTTGAACTTAATATCAGTAATCCTGTTATCCTTTACTTTAATGAATACTTTCATTACATCACCGCAGACTGGTGAGCCCGTCTTGCCAACGCCGTCAGGGTTTTTAATCTCGCCCATGTTGCGCGGATTATTAAAGTGTTCAATCACTTTCTTAGAGTAATGAAGCGAATTGTTCATAGCGAGTTCATCTCCTTAAATCGCTTAACAGTCTTGACAATATTCTTAATTAAGTAATCAACCTCTTCACGAGTGTTCTCCCTGCCAAGCGTAATCCTAATGCTGCCATGGCTTTCTTCAGGTTTACTGCCAATAGCTGTGAGCACGTGACTTGCCTTTAAATTCTTGGACGAGCAGGCGCTGCCGGTTGAGACTGCGATTCCCAAGGCGTCAAGACCGAGAAGTATTGATTCGCCTTCAACACCCATGAGTGAAATATTAATGTTATTGCATAAGCGCTTTTTCTTTGCGCCGTTGAAGCGCGTGCCAGGGATTTTAAGCAGTTCATTAATGATTTTATCTCTTAGTTCAGTCATGTAAACTACATGTTCTGGCTTTGCTAGTTTAACTGCCTTTGCGAAGCCGACAATTCCTGGAATGTTTTCAGTTCCAGCCCTTAAATTAAACTCATGCACTCCGCCTTCTAATTGCTTCTGAATCCTAAGTCCCTTGCGCACGTACAAAGCGCCGACTCCCTTAGGGCCGTGAATTTTATGAGCAGACAGGCTGACTAAGTCAAGATTCATTTCCTTGACATTAATAGGTATTTTAGTGAATGACTGGACAGCGTCTGTGTGAAACAAAGCGCCTCCTTCATGGGCGATGCGCGCTAGTTCATCAATAGGTTCTACTGTGCCAATCTCATTATTAGCATGCATTACTGTAACGAGTATTGTATTCTTAGTCATCGCCTTCTTCAAATCAGAAGCATTAACAAAGCCTTCATTATCAACTGGCAGGTAAGTGACTTTAAAGCCTTGTTTCTCCAGGTATTTACAAGTCATTAAGACTGCGTGATGCTCTATTTTGCTTGTAATTATGTGACCGCTGCCCTTGGCTTGCGCCAAGCCCTTAATAGCTAGGTTATTACTTTCAGTGCCTCCTGAAGTGAAAATAATCTCTGAAGGTTCAGCGCCGATAGAGTCAGCAATAACCTTTCTTGCCTGGTCAAGCGCTTCATGCGTTTCCCTGCCAAATTCATGAATTGATGAGGCGTTGCCGAACTTCAAGGAAAAGTAAGGCTTCATTGCCTTAAGAACTAAGGGGTCAACAGGCGTTGTTGCGCCATGGTCAAAGTATGCTTTCATGTTAAGCACCCCCTGCACCCGCACACATTGCCAAATTTTTTATGCAAAGAGCATAAGTGCTTTCCTTCTTTAAAAGCATTGCAAATCTTTTGAACCTCCTTAATAAAGCATGATTCTCCTTTAAATAGTCTTGAAGCAGAATCATGAATTAATAATTTGATATTATTATTAAATTTGATTTCCATCGCCCTCTTTGATTTAAAGTAATTACTAATGCATGCTTCAGTCACGTCAAGTATTTCAGCCACTCCCTTCTGCTTGAGGCCTAAAGCCACGAGATTCCTTGCCAATTCCTTGCGAATAGCAGGCAACACGTACCAGACTTCAAGCTCCTGAGGCAAAATCATAGTAATTAACTATTGTTAAGTTGTTTATAAATCCTTCGGGCAACCTTCACTTTCTTTGTCATTCAGCAGTGACATAGTTTATGGGACACGTTGCAGAACACGTGTTTTGGAACGTGAAATTTGATTTCAAAAAACCTTTATAAAAGTTTAATTATGTCCTAAAATATATATTCTCTATTATATAATGTTTATAAAGCTGTAGGTTTTACTAACTATATGTTGTGGTTGCACGTAAGTAAGACCACCATATGTTGTGTTTATCGCAAGATTTAGAGACATCTGAAATTTTCAATTTCAGAGGTGTTGGGAATGAATTCCAACTATATATTTGAGGGGTAATAATGAAGTGTCCTTACTGTGGTAGTAATAAAATAAAAGTAGTTGATAAAAGGGATTCTGAAAACTCTGCGAGAAGGAGACGGGAGTGTAATTCATGCAATAAAAGGTTCACGACTTATGAACGAATTGAGAATCTTTCATTAATGATTTTAAAGAAGAATGGAACAAAAGAACAGTTTAACAAGGAGAAATTAAAGAAGGGAGTTCTTAAGGCATGCGAGAAGAGGCCAATCACTCTTGAGAGGATTGAGAAATTATGCGAGGAGGTTGAATTAGCATTAATGAATAGCGGTGACTTGGAAATTGAGTCATCAAGGATTGGCGAGTTAGTAATGGAGAAACTAAAAATCATTGATAAAATTGCTTACTTAAGATTTGCTTCTGTTTATCACATGTTTGACGACATCAGGTCATTTGAGCGCGAGATTGATAACTTGTCAAAGATGAAGAACCAGAGGTTAGCCCCGCCTAAGAAGATTAGGAAGCGTGATGGGAGAATAGTTCCTTACAATAAGAGTAAAATAGTTGAGGCAATATGGGGTGCTGCTGAGTCAGTTGGAGGAAAGGACAAGAACTTGTCAAGGAGGCTGGCTGATAAAGTTGAGTCAGAGCTTTCATTAAAGTATATTGATGGGGGCATTCCTTCAGTTGAGGAAATACAGGACACTGTTGAAAAAGTATTAATTGAGACAGGTCATGTAACAACCGCTAAGTCTTACATTCTTTACAGGGACACTCATAAGAAGATTAGGGAGATTAAGAATGCGTTCATTGACGTTAATGATACAATATCAGAGTACTTGAATAAGATTGACTGGAGGGTTAAGGAGAACAGCAACACTGATTACTCATTCTCAGGATTAATGCTTCACACGGCAGGTAAAGTAATTGCTAATTACACTTTAAATAATATTTATATGCCATCAATCAGGGAGGCTCATGTTAAGGGCTACATTCATATTCATGACTTAAGCTGCGGCGTCATTGGTTACTGCGCTGGATGGTCGCTGAAGAATTTATTATTAATGGGTTTCGGCAACGTGCCTAATAAGGTTGACACTTATCCTGCAAAGCACTTGGATGTGGTTGTTGGACAAATGGTTAACTTTATTGGCTGCCTTCAAATGGAATTTGCCGGGGCGCAGGCTTTTTCAAATGTTGACACCTTATTAGCTCCTTTTGTCAGGGCTGATAAGTTATCATACAGGAAGGTTAAGCAGCAGATGCAGAAATTAATTTATAATCTTAACATTCCATCACGCTGGGGGTCGCAGTACCCTTTCTCTAACTTAACTTTTGACTGGGTGTGCCCTCCTGAAATGAAGGATGAAAAAGCAATTGTTGGCGGCAGGAAAATGCCTTACACTTATGGTGAGTTGCAAAAGGAGATGGACATAATTAATAAGGCATTCATTGAAATAATGCTTCACGGCGACGCTAAAGGAAGAGTATTTACTTTTCCAATACCAACTTATAATCTTTATAAGGACTTTGACTGGGAGTCTGAGAATGCATTGTTATTATTTGAGTTAACAGCTAAGTATGGCAGTCCTTACTTTCAGAATTATATTGGA
Source organism: Candidatus Parvarchaeota archaeon (assembly GCA_030615175.1). Taxonomy (GTDB): domain Archaea; phylum Nanobdellota; class Nanobdellia; order WJKC01; family WJKC01; genus JAFCFT01. The sequence goes on along the minus strand of JAUWZX010000002.1, from coordinate 52,287 downwards.
AGTGATTTAGATCCGCAGGCAATAAAAGCAATGTGCTGCAGGCTTAACCTTAACATGAAGGAGTTAGTTAGAAGGGCTGGCCACTCATTCGCGATGGGTGACAGTACTGGTTCAATTGGTGTTATAACCATTAATGTTAACAGGATTGCGTACGAGTCCGAGACCAGGGCTGGATTCTTTGACGAGTTAAAGCGTTACATGCTGCTGGCAAGGAACGCGCTTGAAATTAAGCGCAAGATTATTGGGAAGAATTTAGAGGGTGGCTTAATGCCTTACACAAAGGTTTACCTAGGCTCTTTCAGGAATTACTTCTCAACTATTGGCGTCTGCGGTATGAATGAAGCCTGCGTTAACTTTCTTGGCAAGGGCATTGTAAGCCCTGAGGGCAAGCAGTTTGCTGTTGATACATTAATCTTTATGCGTGAAATGCTTAAGCGGTTCCAAGTGGAGACTAATAACTTGTATAATCTTGAGGCAACGCCTGCTGAGAGCACTGCTTACAGGTTTGCACGTCTTGATAAGAAATATCATCCTGATATTTACACTGCTGGTGGTGATGGCGCTCCTTACCTTACTAATTCCACTCACATGCCAGTAAGCGAGACTGAAGACCTTGTTTATGCTTTAAGGCATCAGAGTGACATTCAGACTTTATACACTGGCGGCACAATATTTCACGTATTCCTCGGCGAGAGACTGCCTGATGCCGAATCATGCAGGAACTTGGTTAAGAAGATTGCTTTTAATACCAAGATGCCTTATTTTAATATTACTCCTACTTTTAGTATATGCCCTGTTCATGGTTACATTACTGGGGAGCACTTTACATGTCCTTTCCCAGGAGCAGTGGAAGCGCATGTTGAAGTTGTTAAAACGCCTGTTAAGGCAAGTAAGGGAGGTGAGTTAATTGAGTGACGAAGTCTGCGGCAAGAAGTGCGAGGTTTTCTCAAGAATTACAGGTTACTTAAGACCACTTGGGAACTGGAATGAAGGCAAGCAGTCAGAGTATAAGGATAGAAAAAAGTTTGATGTGAAGCCCTCAAGACTGCGTTTTGAAGCGCAAGGACAAGAGTCCTGTGCAAAAGAAGAGTAATTTATAATGCTCGTGTTCAATGGCTTTACGAAGACTAGTTTAATTGATTACCCTGGACTTATCTCATCAATAGTCTTTGTTGGTGGGTGCAATATGCGCTGTCCTTACTGTCAAAACCCTGACTTAATTAATAATCAGGGAATCCTCCCTGACATTAAAGAACAGGAAGTCATTAAATTCTTAAAGTCGCGTAAGGAGTTTATTGATGCTTTAGTGATTACTGGCGGTGAGCCAACAATCCATTCTGAAATCCTGCCTTTTATTAGGAAAGTAAAAAGAATGGGTTTAAAAGTCAAGCTTGACACTAATGGCACTAATCCTGAACTCTTGACAAAATTATTGGATAATAAACTCCTTGACTACATTGCAATGGATGTTAAGGCTTCGCCAGAGAATTATTCAAAAGCAATTGGCGGCGTTAAATTAAGCATGAGTAATATTAGGAAGTGCATTAAGTTAATCATTGATTCAGGCGTTAATTATGAGTTCCGCACAACTGTTGTTCCAGGTATTAATTCAAAATCTGACTTATTACGTATTGGTAAGTGGCTTAAAGGCGCTTCCAAGTTCGCGCTTCAGCAGTTCAGAAGCGAGTTCCCAACCCTTGACCCGAGTTACAGGCATAGGAGTACTTACTCATTAAGTGAATTAGAAAGATTCAGGAAGGCATTAATGAAATATTTTAAGGAAGTTGAAGTAAGAGGAGAGTAAATGGTTTCCACAGGAAATGAGGGTTTTGGTTTTGGGAAAACTTTATTTATTACTTTATTTCTAAAGTTTGTTTGATGGTTGAGGAATTAATTGATGGTGATGCTTACCCTGTTGCTGGTACAGTTATTCTTGACTTCTACGCTGACTGGTGTATTCCGTGCAGGGTTATGGAGCAAGTATTTAATGAGTTGTCTGTGGAATTAAGTGATGTGGGATTCTTTAAAGTTAATGCTGATAAGAATTCATCTCTAGCATCAGAGTTTAAGATAATGAGCATTCCAACATTCATTATCTTAAAGGATGGCAAGGAAGTTAAGCGCTTGATTGGTATTCAGGATAAAGAAGAGTTAATGGCTGCCTTGACAAAAGATTTAAAGTAAAAGAATTCTTTATTCATTAGTATGGAAGAAGAGTCTTATGGGTTTATTGAGTTATGGATTAAGCGCATGAAGAAGCAGTTAATGGATATTGAAGAGTTAAGTAATAAGAGAATTAAGTCCTGGCGCGACTTGAAGAAGAGCAAGACTAAAAAGTGAGTAATATATCATTATTTAATTAATGAGAATTATTGTTTCTGGAGGGCGGTTCGGGGCTAAGAGGTTAGTGAATTATGGCTGGTCATGGGTGCATGCTGACAAGAATAATTTAGAGAGCATTGATTTATTATGCAGGAAGTTTAAGATAACTAAATCAGCATTACTTAATGTTTTTCAGAAGAATCATGATGTTTTCCGTTTTCATGGTTTCTTTGCAGTTGCGATTCCAGTTATTCATGATTTTGAAGGCAAGTTAAGTGTTGATTCAATCCTTGTATTAGTTAAGCGTAATTTAATAATTACTTTTTCTTACTCGTCATGCGAGGCAGTTATTAATGATGTTGCTGACACGGTTCATGACAGGGTTAGGCGCGGCTTTAATGAATTATTCATTCTCAGGAGGTTATTGCAGGAAGCTCATGAGGGCAGTATTAAACTCATTGACAGGCATGAGGAAGTCATTGACAGGCTGGTTGAGGGTGCTGCAATACTGAAGATTGAGATAAGCGACCTTGTTCAATTAGTGTTGAAGAATAGGCGTTACTTGTCCAGGATTAAGGAAGTATTGCATGACTTTAAGAGATTGTTATTTGATATTGATGAGGAGTTGCCGGCTGTGTTTGAGAAGTCTGGTGATTTGCGCAAGATTGGGCAGTTAAGCGCTGAAGTTTCTGAAGAATTAAACGTGTTGTACACTCTTGAGCAGAAGTTGTCTGAGGCTTTGTCACTTCGTGACTTACTGCTTACTAATAGGATGAATTCAATTGCAACTAAATTAACTATTATTGCTGCCATATTCTTAGTGCCAACACTGATTTCAGGCATTTTCGGCATGAATAACTTGTTTGACCCTATTAATTTATTCACTGTAGGCGCCCTAACAATTAATACCATGCACTTAGAATTCATGGTTATTGGTCTTGCAATGCTTGTTGTTTTATACTTTATTTACAATAAAGGAATGCTTAAATTATAAGGAGGAAAAAGCTTTAAAAGACTTGTTTGCATCCCAGTTAAGTATGAAGAAAATCCAGAAGACTTCGTCTTTGGACGCGAAGCCCAAAAAAGAGGGAAAGGAGCAAGAGCAGAAGGAAGAACCATTGCCTTTTCCTAATGCAAGGGTTGTTAATTTAATAAGGAAGCATACTGGCAAGAAAATGCTTAAGAAGCGCGTTAAGGTTGAGATGAACAGGTTATTGGGCAAGATTTGCGCGGACATTTCTGATCGTATGGCTAAGATGCCTTACGCTTTTCTCACTTACGCTGAATTCCTTGAAGCAGCTAAGCCTTACTTGAGAGTTGAATTAACAAAGCAGAAGAAGAAGAAAATAATAGCAACATTTAGGAAGATTAAGGAAGATGCTTTGACAATGGCAATAGACTTGGAAGAAGAACTTGAGGAAGAATAAATTTATTAATAATTAAGTCCCTTCATTAATTTCATGCTTAGACCTTCGCAATGCCTTAAGTACTACTCTAATCCTGAATTCATTGAATTCTTCTTAGAATTTGCTAAGAATCGCGAGGCAGTGCCGAGATTCCTTAACACTTTTGGGCAGAGACCTCAAGTTTTTAATTATAAGGATGAAGTGATTAGTGTTGTGAGGAGGGGAGCTGCTTCTTTTCATTTTTCTGTTGAGCGCTGGGTTAACCCAATGGTTCTTAAAGGAGACTTAAAGAGGAGCGACCTTGATTCGTTCAGGACTGGCTGGGACTTAATACTTGACATTGACTGTCCGGTGCTTGATTACTCGCGAATCTGCGCGCGCCTGCTTATTGATACTTTACGAACTCTTGGAGTGAAAAACACATCACTTAAGTATTCTGGTAATAAGGGTTTTCATGTAGGCGTTAATTTCGAGTCATTCCCTGAAAAAGTAGGCGGCAAGGTTATTAAGGATTACTTCCCTGAGGCTGCGAGAATTATTAATGAATACTTAAGCTGGTTTATTGAAGATGAATTAGGGCTTTTATCTGAGAAGATTCTTGAAAAGGATTCAATTGAGATGGTTTCAGAGCGCACCGGACTGCCTGTTAAGGACTTAAAGCCTGAAGGCAAGTTCCTGCCTTACAGGGTGCTTGACATTGATTCTATTGCTATTTCATCAAGGCACTTAATAAGGTTTCCTTATTCTCTTCACGAGAAGACAGGGCTTGCATCAATCCCTTTGAAGCCTGAAGAGCTTGAGTCATTCACTAAGGAGCAGGCAAGACCTGAGAATGTTAAGTTTGAACTGGGATTCCTTAATGAGCATGGTGATGCTAAAGAATTATTCACTCAGGCTTTTTACTGGTATGAAAGGGAGATTATGAAGAAGAAGGATTTGCCTAGTCATGAAGTAGTGCTTCCTGAACACGCAGTGCCGCAGTCATTGTTCCCTCCATGCATTGAACTCATCAGGAGGGGATTGGTTGACGGCAGGAAGAGGTCCTTATTCATTCTTACTAACTTCCTCAGATGCACTGGTTATGACTGGAAATCAATTGAGTCAGTTATTAGTGATTGGAATAAGTTTAATCAGAAGCCTTTAAAGGAGTCTTATATTGAGTCACAGCTTAAGTGGACTAAAGCTCAGAGGAGTTTGCTTCCTCCTAACTGCTCTAACAATAATTTTTACAAGAGTATTGGCGTGTGCCGTCCTGATAATTTCTGCAGGAGGATTAAGAATCCTGTAACTTACGCGTTAAGCAAGAGTAAGAATCTGAAGAAAGACTTAAAAAGGACTTAATTCATTTCTTATTTTATGGATTTATTAACTTATAGTGGGATAAGGAAGTTTGAGCGCAAAGAGCGTGACAGCAAGGCATTAATTAAGCTGGATTCGGACTTCATTCCTCGCTACTTGAGTTATGTGGAGGATAAGAGTATGATTTTAGGAAAGAGTGATGATAACATTATTGCCCGTAAAGTCATGGAGCGCGCTAAGAAGGAATTATTTAATGCTGAGTCAAGCTTTAAGTCATTATTTGAGTTGCGCGCCAGGAAAATTATTGAACAGGCATTCATTGACATTAAAATGGGTGCTCAGGGTTTAAGTGATAACATGCTTGTAATGGAGGAATCCTTTTACAGGCAGGTTAGGGACTTGATTGAAGTGCATGAAGCGTCACTCATCGCGAAAGGAAAGTTTAAAAAACATAAAGTTAATCCACAAATCCAAAACCCGCAAGATGATCCTTACGTTTTAGTAAGGTTTTTAAAGGACATTCCGGTATTCGCTTGGAAGAATGGCAACTTAGGACCATTTAAGGCTGAGGACGTTGCTAACATACCAAAGGATTTAATGTTTGTCTTAGAGAAGCAGGGGTCAATTAAAATTATGAGGTGAGGAATTTAAATGAAGTTAATTAAGGAACCTACAAGCAAGTTTGTCAGGGTTATCTGTAATAACTGTAAGAATGAGCAGATAATATTCGGGAAGGCTTCAACCAATGTGAAGTGCCTTAAATGCGGCAAGGTGCTTGTGAAGTCCAGGGGAGGCAAGGCAGCTATTAGGGCTAAGGTTAAGGAGGTTTTATGATTAAGAGAAGAGGATTGCCTGATGAAGATGAATTAATTCTATGCACTGTTAAGAAGCTGCTGCCTCACTGCGCTTTTGTTCGACTTGACGAGTATGAGTCAGTTGAGGGAATGCTTCACGTTTCAGAAGTTTCGCTTAGAGGTGTGCGCAACATTAAGGACCACTTAAGCGAGGATAAGTCACTCGTGTGCAAGGTATTAAAAGTGAATCCTAGAGGAGAGGTTGATGTTTCATTAAAGAGAGTTAAGATAATTGAGATGAAGAGGAAGCTTAATGAGGCGCGCACTAATAAGAGGGTTTATAAATTAATCGAGCACGCTGTTAAGAAAGCAAAGCTTCAGAATTCAGTTGTTAAGTCAATTGTTAGGAATGCCAGGGAGGAGTTTGGAAGTCTTGCAGAATTGTATGATGCAATGAAGGAGGATGGAGTGCTTGTTATTTCAAAGTTAAGGCTTAAGCCAAGCGTTCATTCAGTGCTTGAGAAAAGCTTTACTGAAATGCTTGAGCAAGTGAAAGTTATTATTAAGCGCAAGTTAGTGATAACTTGTAATCAGGGCAACGGGATTGAACGCATTAAGAAATTATTAAGCAATGTTAAGTCTTCTAATGATTATTCAGTTAAAATTACTTACTTGGGAAGTCCTAAGTACTTGTTTAGTATTATTTCTAGGAATTACAAGGTTGCTGAGAATGCTTATTCCGGAATCCTTAATGATTTATTAATTAAGGCTAAGAAGTTAGGAGTGATGGTGGGGCAGGTTGACAAGTAATTATAAAATTGTTAAGACCAAGCATTTTAAGAAGTTTGATAATGCAGTGCTCATTGAGGGCTTGCCTGGTATTGGTAATGTTTCAAGGATTTGCGTTGACTTTCTTATTGAGAAGTTCAAAGCTGTGAAGTTATGCAATATTTATTCTGATTCCTTTCCTAACTCAGTCATGGTTACTGATAATTCAATGATTAAGTTATTTAAGGTTGAGTTTTATCATGCAAAGGCTAATGGCAGGGAATTAATATTGCTTATTGGCGATATTCAGCCCTCATCTGATAAGGATAGTCATGCCCTTACTAAGTTAATACTCGAGTTAAGCAAGGATTTGGGTGTGAGTTTAATAATCACTCTTGGCGGCGCCAGTTTAGGTTGCATTCCTGATATTACAAAGGTTCATGGCGTAGTCACTGATGAGTCATTCATTAAAGAGTTAAAGTCTTTAGGAGTAGTTTTTGATGGTAATGACACTATTAAGTTAATTGTTGGCGCTGCAGGTTTGCTTCTCGGTATCGGTGAATTAATGGGTTTTAAAGGTTTCTCATTACTTGTTGAAACAATGAGTTATCCTCAGCACATTGGAATTAAGGAGTCTCGTGAAGTTCTTAAAGTACTTATTAAGTATTTGGGTCTTGACTTGTCATTAAAGGATTTGGATGAGGAGATTAAGGGTATTGAGGAGGAAATTAAGGCAGAGACCAGCCTTGCCCGTGAATTAAGGAAGCAGCAATTAATGGCTGTCAAGCCGCGTTATATTGGTTAAATTAAATATTAACTCCTATGATAATGCTCCTGCCGAAGTCCCTTGTATCAATTATGTAACTGAAGTCGCCTAGAACTGTTACTTTATCTATTGTCACGTCACTTACTAACGGCTTCCTGAATCCCAATTTTATTCTTGTTTCCTCACCCCTTACCAGCCATAAGTCCTGCATTGCGTTAATAAGTAAATTGCACAAGTCACTTTCACCTATAGCGCATTCATTATCATTCATTGTTTCATTTATGTAATCATGATTCAGCGTGTATTCCTTCACGTCTTCATCAGTGTTATCATAAAAGGACCAGATGTCAACATCGTCTTTTTTAATTTCAAATGTATGACTCCAAGTATTCGGCACCTTAACTGTTATTTCATTTAACTTGTATGACTTGCCAGTGTTATCCTTGTACTTAACGTCTCCTAAGCCTTCATTCTTAATAACTGCTGTTATTATGAATCCCTGCCCGCAAGTTAGTGTGCAGTCAGTGTCAAAGCAGTCAGTATAACCATCACCGTCATTATCAATCCCGTCATAGCAGTATTCATAATCGCATGGGTCTGGGCAGGTGCTTGCTTCGTGATCCTGAGCTATTGTTCTTATTGGGTTTCCTGATTGTACGTCAATTGTTAATGGAGATATTCTATTACTGCCTGATATTTCAGGGTCATCGCCTAAGTAATCTTCTGGTATGAAACTTACCTGCTTGAATCCTTCGAATTCATAGTTATAATAAATCCTTGAGTTAATCGTGTAACTTGTTATTGCAGAACCCATAACATCTGCTTTTAGTATCCAGAACATGAAGTCCTCAAGCCCTGATAGTATTTGAGGCAGTCTGCTTCTTTCATTAGTTATGCTTAACTCTCCGTACCCGTAAATTATTGCTGAAACGTTTTTTGCCTCGAAGCCTCCTATGTTCTTGTATTCTGTTTTAATCTCTGATGTTTCCTTAAGCCTTAATGAATTACGGGTGCTTGTGTAATTAGTTATTGTTAATCCTCTTCCCTGACCGAAGAGTGTTGATGTCAAGTCCACCACACCATTTTCCTGAGTGCAGCCGCTAATTACTGTTATTAAGAAAATTAAGAAAAGTAAAAGAAAAAATGATTTCAAACTTAACCACCAGGCTGGAACACTGTTAATGTGAAGTCAGTGCTTTCAATGCAGTAGTCATAATTCATTTCTACTTCAACTTTCTCAATGATTTCCTCTGATTCCAGCAGGTTTGTCACATTTAATCTGGCGTTAATGAATGTTTCTGTCCCGAACACAGTCATGTTCTCAATGTAGCATTCATAGTATTTTCCGTTACTTGTCTTGTATGACACTGGGTATCCTGTAGTTACATCTATGTCCTTATTACTGCATATTAAGTCTCCTGTTTGTAATTCATTAGGGTCGTTTACTGGACTGTTATATTCTTCTAATATGTCGAATACGCCGCTTTTCTCAACAGTTCCTGGTGAAGTATTATCAGGCACAACGTTCCTGTCATAAATCCTTATTATAACCTTTGTTATGTTTGCTACAACGTCTCCTGGCAGATTCATTGGACCCACCCTGCCTGCGTAATCATTCTTTATTCCAATGCTTATCGGGACTTCTGCCGTTATCTGTTCATTCCTTATGTACGAGTTGTCAAGTCCTGAGAAAGTAATTCTCATTGGTCCGGTATCTGCTCCGCTGCTAACGCTTGTTTCAATGTCAAAACTATTTACTAATCCTATCTCATGCCATGCAGTCTGCGTGTACTGGAAGCATAGTCTTACTCTGTTAGTGTACTCTGTTCCTCCTGTTGCTGACCTGCTGATTGTTATCGTCCAAGTCGCTCTTGCAGTTGCGTTAGGGTTGTTCTGAACTTCAGCTCCCATGCTTATAGGATTTGCTGAGTATGTTAATTCTCCGAACCCCCTGACTATCTTTCCTAAAGGAGTTCTTAGTGGATTGTCAAAGTAGTTGTTAACGCTTGTCCTTAACTGCACTGTTCCTCCTGGCTGCATTCTTTCACTGCTTAATTCATTTGTTATTACTATTCCAGTGGTTGGTGTTCCTCCAGCCCCTGCGCAGCCCATCATTAATGTCAAAGCTCCAAGTGTTATTAGTGCTATTATATCCTTTTTTTTCATTTGAATTTCACTCTTTGTTATTATTTGATTGGGTAAACACTTAAAGTTGTTTGCCCTTCTTTTAAATAATTATAGGTTATGTATACAGTAAATGTTAAAATCTTTTGCGGTTCGTGAAAAGTGCTTGAATCAAACTTTATTGGCACGCTTACTGTCTGCTTCCCGCTGTTCAAGTTATCACTTGATATTGACCTTATTAACTGGTCGCCAGTGTTGCTTGCCAGTTCAGTGTATATTTCACTTAGATTGCCATGCTCGCTTTGCATTTCACTAACGTTTTTCCAGCCGAATTGCGTTATTTTTTCATTATTATAATTGATTGTCGTGTCTGCTGGCTTCTTTATGATAATTATTAATTCTGTTTCAGGGGTTGCCATGCCTTCGCCCTGGTTTTCAATTTCAAAGTTTAAGTTTATGTCAGTCTTCCCGCTGCCTTCTAAGTATATGAATGGTTCCTGCGTCGTGCTTGTGAATTTTATTTCGCCTGCACTGCTTACTTGCTGTCCTGTTATTGTTACTGGTCCTTCTTCACTTTGCCTTAGGAATTCATCCTGGCTTATTCCTGCTATTGTTTTAGTTGTTACCATTGCGTAATCATATGAGAGCGTGTAATAAATGATGTGGTTATACTTCATTTTTGCTATCTCACCTTCGTCCGGTGCCTTAATGTTCCAGAAGAATTGCACTTCCTCGTCCGGAAACATTTCATTTATCTTGTGCGCTTTGTATGGCACGCCGAAGTCATTGTAGAATTGATTGCATAGTTCTGTTCTAATGCTTGACGCGTCCCTGTCATAATCGCATTCATGTAATTGGAATGGTTTAACGTTTTCAAGGCTTACCATTATGTTCTTAGCGTTTGCGCCTCCTGCGTGGTTGCGCACTGACATTAGCACGTAGTTATAAGTGTCCGCGAGCATGTCAGTAACTGCTATCGTGAATGAAGTTACTCCAAGCCCCTGCTGTGGCTGCAGTATTGTTTCCTGCTTGGTTGCGACACCACTAATGCCGAACATGTTCATTATTCCTTCAAGGCCGGTGCAACCACTGATTAATATTATTCCAATGACCATCATTATTAATTCGTGTTTCATATCGTGCAGTCCCTCACTTCGAATGATGCGTCACTAGTGACTTTGTAAGTGTATAGGACATCACCTCTTATTATTTCAGTTCTTCTTAGCGTGCCTTCAGGATTTGGCCTCATCTTCAAGTTGCAGGTTGCTGTCTGCATTAATGATCCTCCTGAAATTCCTTTGTTATAAAAGCATATTGCGTAATCTGATTTTAGCACTTCATTGTCTAGTGAGGAGTCATATGTTAGTTTAAAGTTTTCTATGCTGCCCACTCCTTCCCCTTCAGCAAACTGTTTTAACGCTTCAGCATTGTCTTTCCATGTTCCGCCCCCGCTAGAGTATTCATAGACTGGTCCTTCATAGTTAAAGCATACCCAGTCGTCATTATTGCATGTTGGTTTTCCATCTTCTTCATCAAGCAAGTTTTTTGGTATCAGTAAATATATTGATGAGTATTCATTTACTTCGCCATTGCCAGTGTTCACTGTTGACACTATCATGGTTACTGCATCATTATTATCCCATACTGGCTGTTCTATCCCTCCAAGCGAGAACTCTACTGGCCCAACGCTTGATGTTGATGGTCTAATACTTGAAACCAGTGTTCCCTGCAAGTATTTATTCTTTGCGTAGCTGTTGTCTATTATTTCTATTGGCAGTCTTGAGCGCGAGTGGAAGGCAGTGCTTGCAGTTACGTCAAAGAAGCATCTGTGGCTTGGCAGCACGTCCTCGCCTCCTTGGTAAGCAAAGTCACAGTTTGGGAGGCATATCATGTCACCGAACCAATTAACGAGTTCCTCGAGACCTGTAGGAACATTAACTGGTCCTGCAAGGCATGATTTTGATACTGTTGAGCCCGGCGCTATCTGGATTCCTTGATGCCAGATGCATCCTTCTACGCCGTCAGGTTTTTTTAATGAATCCTTTACTTCTCCGCTTTGACATACGCTTGGATTGCTTATTCCTTCTTCAGTCTTAATTGTTAATCTTATATCATCAATGAATGCTGTGCCAGTGTTTTTTATTTTGCCTATTATCGTGTAAATTGAGTGCTCGTAGCATCCTGTTAAGGGTATTGCTTGAAAGCTTGTTGTGAATGCTATGTTTGGTGGGGCTGTTGCTCCTGGCGCGTATTCCCTTTCAGTTGGGGGTTTTAACTGCGCTGCCAGCGCTAATTTAGGGTTTAGTATCATGTCAAAAATGCTTCCTCCACTGCTTGACGTGCCTCCAAGACTGTGCATTATCGTGTCAATTACTCCTCCGAACATTACTCCTCCAATAGTGAATGCGTAAGCAAGACCATAAAAGATTCCAGCGCCCACAAGGCATATTAGTGGAATCATTTTGGATACTTTAGTGCCTAATGGGTGTTTTTCAGGATAATTCATTACCAATGCTGTCCAGAATAATAAAATACTTATAAGCCAGATTATGAGGTAAAATGTTTCAATCATTGTTATAAAAATTAATGTAGTTATTACTATTACGACTCCGAAGCCTCCAACCATTAATTTCTCATAAGGGGTGTCTTCATCATATTTGGTTATTAACTGCATGAATGATGCTGAACCAACTGCCATGAATAATCCTATTAATCTATCAAATCCATATAATGGTATGAACCCGCTTAAGTAGCCTCTCGTTATTATCGCGCCAATGACTGCTCCAGCCATTACTGTGTAAGTCTGGTTTCCTGACCTAAATGAAAGGAATAACGCGATAGCGAGGAAGAATAATCCAGCTATGAGTATGGGGTTGGGTATTATTATGAGGAAAAAAGCAGCCATGTAAAAGAACATTATGAATCCCGGACTGAGTAATACGTCGCTCGCTTTTCTAGGCCCTTCTCCGCCAAAACCGAAAAGCGCTCTCCCCCTTTCAGGCCTCATTGCTCTCTTCTCTTCCGTATACTTTTCCTTCCCTTCCTTGTACGCCCCCCATTCTTCTCCTCCCTTCTTTTTTAACTTCCTCCTTGCCAACCAGCCTTTTCTCATCCATCCCTCTTCCCCTTTTTTTATTGCTTTGTTTAATCTTCCCTGTAGTCCAAGAAGTTTTCGTTTAGCCTCTTTGAATTCTTCAGGACCTTTTAATTTTGCAGCTTCTACATTAACTTCCCAAAACTTTATAGCTTCTTTTAAGCTTTCAATTTCTTTATCTTTGTTTGCCATTACTTACTCCTCAAGCAATTACTGTAATTAGGATTTTTATATTCCTTCATTAAGTATTTATTAATGCCTTTTTTATTTATTATTCCTTCGGTTCTATTAATTAGGATTTTTTTCTAAGTGTAACTTATCCTTAAGTCCTGGATTGAGAATTTAGCGTCGCGGGCTGATAGTTTCAGAGTGTTTGATGCGTCAATGTCTTCTTTATCCAAGCGGATGGTTGTCCAGCCGGCATGCGTGATTTCCTCTTCGTAAATCGCGTCGTCAAGGGTTAATATTAAATCACCGCCGAGCAGTACTTCATTGATGTAAATTAAGGCTTCAAAGTAATTGGCTGATACAAGAATGTCTGACTGGACTGTGAAGAATAATTCCTCATAATTACTCGTTGCATTGGCAGTTCTGAACCATAACTTAATCTCGCTGAATGAGGCGTTGCCTCCGGGCGTTAATTCAAAGCGCATAGTATTGTCTGATTCTGTGAGGTTTAATTCATCAGTGTTAACTGAGCCCTCATAATTAGTTGCCTGCAATTTATCAGTTTCGAATATTATATAATCATTAATGAAGGTCTTAACTCCTGCATTAGTGTTCTTGTCAATCATGAATTCAATGTGCGTTGTAGCGCTCCTGCGCTCAAGTGAGTCAGCCTCGAACTTGATTTCGTGAACAGTGTTGACGGGCAGGTAATATTCCTGTATGACAGTAATATTAGTTAATTCGCAGTCCTGGGTAGTCCAGAAGTAGTAGCCTGTGAATTCGCAATTAATTGATAACTGCATTGATTCATTAATTAGTCCTTTAGGGATGGTTACGTTCACGGTGTCACCTGCAGTTACTTGGTCCTTGAATAATTCAACGCCTGATAGTTTTACAACCGTGTTTGGATTATCCTTCTTTGATTTCAATATGAATGAAAGCATGATGTCATGAGTCATTGATTCATTAACATTAAGAGTTAATTCCATGCGTTCACTCCATAAAATATTGGATAACAGGTAATAGTCGGGATAGGTTGCTGTTGCTGTTTCAATAGGGTGTGACAGCGTGAATGGTATGTAATTCTTTGATGAAATTGCTTCCCCTGACATGGCACCAATGATTCCAACGTATTCTGTTGAGTAAATAATGTCAGGGTTAACTGTTGGGTCGTTAAAGCATAAGCTAACTGTTCTCTGGTCGCCGTCGCCAATGCATATTCCAGCGTATTTATCGCCAGAGTATGATGCTATGATTTTAATGCATACTGGTAGTGATTCATAACTAATTAGTCCATCAATGTTGGTAACTCCTTCAAGCAGTATTCCATCATCTGTGTAAAACTTGACTTCAGCGTTAGGGATTGGGTATTTAGTGTCGCAGTCAGTGACGCTTACAATCACTTTGCCTGCCTTAGCGTATAGCGCAACCCTTTCCCATGGGTGGAGCATGAATACGTAAATAATGTACGTGACTAGGAGTATTAGGAATATTGATGCCATTACTGCAGATTCTTTAGCCATAACAATTAAATTTAAGTCTTTTTACTTATTAAAAACTTCTCATTTTCGCATAAGCATTAATTTCCCGATTACTAATCCAAGCGCGCCGCCCATTAGTAAAATAATCATCCATGACCAGTCAAGTTTGCTTATTGCTGCTGCCGCGCCCGTAATCCCTTCAAGGATGAAGTTTGTTTCTGGAATCTCTGGGAATTCAAAGATTATTGTTTCAAACCCTTCATTAACAAACCCGTCTGTTATGTACTGGAACTCGTTCACTCCTTGTTTAAGTCCTTTCCAGTAAGTCATGCTTTTCCCATCATAGTGAATTGTTTGAACTGCTTCAATGCTGTGATGGTTAAGCACGTCAATGACAATGTAGTCAGGTCTTGAGTATTTACTGAGTACTTTGAGGGTTATTAATGACTTATCTTCATCATTAATGGTGAACCATGTGAAATTTTTCTCATAACTTAAGCCTTCGCTTCTGATTAGTGATTTTACTTCTGTAATTTCTTGAGGAATGTTCTCGTAATCAATTACTTTCTTGATAAAGTCCTGTTTATTAGTGACTGGCTTAACTGCCAGTTCGCCCTCGCCTTCAATGATTATTCCCGGCAGTTCTTCTTCAACTTCATTTAATAATGATTCAGCGTTGAAGTCATTAATTATTTTCTCACCTGCTTCTATTAACTTGCTGCGGGCTTCAGGGTAGTTGTCGCCGAGTAATGATAGGATTTCAATTTTATTCATTAATTCGTTATATCTTCTTAACTGGATTACTTGATCGCTTACTTCAATTTCCGGTTCTTCAGGGTCTTCAGGATCTTCGGGGTCTTCGGGGTCTTCTTCTTCCTCTTCTGCCTGCGTTACAGTGAATGACTCTATGTAACGGACGCCCCACCCGCTGACATCGTCCTTGCATGCAACGCCTATGCTGTGAGCGCCGGCGCTCAGCGCGCCTATTAACTTGTGAGCAGTTATGTTAAATGAGTCATAAGTGCTTTCCATATAACCTGCTGGTTTGCCGTCAATTCTTAATAAGCAGTTGGTGATATCATCCCTTCCTGTTTCCTCGTCAGTGGCTCTTGCGTAAACAGTGATGTTGTCATCAGTGCTTGGGTGTTCAGGTTCAGTCCATATTAATTCAACTACTGGAAATAATAATTCAATGGTTAATTGCATTTTGTGTCTATTCTCAGTGGTGCCTATTGATAAAGAGGGTTTTTCAGGGCTTAGAATGTAACTTTCGTCATTATAACCATTAGCGCTTAGTATTAACCGGAATCCTAATTCAAAGCAGTCTGGCAGTTGCTTCGCGCAGTTACCTGGAAAGTCTAATACCAGATCTCCGCCACTGGTATTGGTTTCAAGGCATTTTTCATCATCATGAGTGTCTGGAAGGCTCCCTGAGTAATATACTGTTACATTAACTGAGTCAGGCACTACCCACATTGCTACTGAATAAGAAGAAAACGCGGTGTTAATGATTACTGTAAGTATTACTGACATAATTATTATTCTCGCCGCGTTACTAGAGTTCATGATACCTACTTGTTTTTCCCATTCTTTAACTTATAAATTTTTCGAGAGTGAGGCGGCGGAGGTTTTCAGCCTCCCTAGAGCATACCCACCCCCCTTTAAATCATAAAAAAATGAGGCGGCGGAGACATTCAACCAGTAAACGGTTTGAAGTCCACTTACGCGTATTTGAACTCCGGTTTCAGCGTCCCGAACGCTGGGTCCTGACCAAGCTAGACTACCGCCCCTAACCTTTTCTTAAAAAGAAAAGCTTAACCAAAAGAAAAGTATTTCTGTTTTAATAATATTATGTCATGTTGGTTAGACTATCACTCCAGTTTTCATTTATAAAAAACTTTATAATCATATTTATTATTTTGTGTTAGTATTCATGTTCACAAGGCTTTTAAGACTTTATGAAAAAGACTATAAGAAGTTAATGATTATTCCTGTGTTAATCCTTGTTTTCTCAGTTAGCGTTATAATTTACACTAAGGCAACGACTGGCGAATTCTTCAGTAAGGATATTAGTTTGAAGGGCGGTACTAGCATGACTGTTTACACAAGTAATCATTATGATTTGGATGAATTAATGGATTGGGCTGCTGACGTCTGGAGTACTGATTCAAGCATTATTCACTTAATTAATCCTTTAACTGGACACGTGATTGGTTATGAGTTCCGCACTTCGCTTGAGTTAAGCAGGGATGAAGCAGTGAGCGTCTTAGGAGGCAAGTTAAGTATTGAATTAACTAGCGAGAACTTTAATATTGGCATGCAGTCAGCAGTGATTGCTTCAAACTTCTTTACTGATTCATTAATAATAATTTTAATATCATTCATCTTGATGTCGTTCGTTGTTTTTTATTATTTCAGGAATCCTCTGCCGAGTTTTTCAATAATCATTTCAACAATTGCTGATGTTGTTAACATTATTGCCGTGCTTAACTTATTAGGCGCCAGTTTAAGTGTTGCTAGTATTGGCGCGCTACTAATGATTATTGCTTATTCAACTGATAGTGATATATTACTTGCGAGTAATATTATTAAGCGCAGGGACGGCTCGGTAATTGACCGGCTTAAGATGTCTTTAAAGACTGAGGCAACAATGAGTCTTGCAGCAATAACGACTTACTCTGTCATGTTTTTATTAACTAATATTGAATTAATTAGGAGCATTGCATTAGTCCTTCTTATTGGTTCATTTAGTGATGTAATTAATACTTATATCTTGAGTGCTGGACTGCAAAGGATTTACTTGGAGAGGAAGAGTTAATGGGTTTAGTAATGTATTTTTGGGGGTTGCTCAAGGGGGCTTGCCCCCTGAGGGAGAGGAAGGGCTAATGAAATTAGTTAGACTGCTTGAGGAGTGGAAGATTTTATTATTCATAATCTTAATAATTGTGTCAATACTTGCCATTCATCCGTTCAAAGGAGTGCCTGGAGTCCTTGTTGAAGGCGTTAGGGCACCGGCAAGTCAGGGTTTAAGGACTGGTTACGTAATCACTAAAGTTAATGGTAGCCCTGTTAGTGACTTAGCTGAGTATAATGAATTAATTAAGCAGTACAGGACTGGTGATTTAGTCAAGCTTTCTTATAAGACTGAAAAATTCCCTTACATTTACGTTGAGGAGGATGCTTACCCCTTCATTGCAGGCGAACGTGATAATGAAACTTATCTTGGCTTAAGCGTTGGACCTGTTAAGACTTCAAATCTTCATTTCGGCTTGGAAATTGAAGGAGGCACTAAAGTTTTATTAATACCTAATAAGACTCTTGACAGCGCTGAGATTGAGAATATTCTTGAAGTTTTAAGGCAGAGGCTTAACTTATTCGGTTTAAAGGAAGTGCCTGTCAGTTTCGTGACTGACTTGTCAGGCACTCAATACATTAGGATTGAGTTCGCTGGCGCTACGGAGGATGATGTTAAGACTCTTTTAGAAAAGGAAGGTGATTTTGAAGGCAGGGTCGGGAATATCACTGTATTCACTGGTGATGATATATTATCAGTATGCATTTCAGGAGTTCAGTGTCATGTTGGATTGCAGCCTGTTTACGTTGGCGAGGGTGAGGGAGGGCAGATTGCTTGGCGTTTCAGTTTCCAGGTTGATATTAACGCGGTTGGTGCTGAGCGTTTTGCTAACGTTACTCGCGGATTAGAAGTTGGTGAGTGCGGTTCTGAGGGCTGTTATTTAAATGATACTCTTAGCTTATACCTTGACAAGCAGTTAATTGAGGATGGCGATTTAAGGATTCCAACGAGCATTCAGGGTCAAGTATTAACTCAGGCAACCATTATTGGCATGAGGCTGTCAAAGGTTGAAGCGCAGAATGAGATGAGAAAACTTCAGGCAATACTTCAGTCAAGGAGGCTTCCAGTAAAACTTGATATTGTAAGCGTTGAAACTTTAAGCCCTGCTCTTGGGAGGGAATTCGCAGCCAACATATTCATTGTATTCATCATTGCATTAATCATTGTTGACTTAATCATTGGATTGCGTTACAGGAATTATAAGATTGTGCTGCCAATCATTATTGTAATTCTTGTTGAAATAATCAGTACTTTAGGGATTGCAGCTCTTATTAACTGGACTCTTGACCTTGCCTCTATTGCAGGCATTATGGCTGCTGTTGGCATTGGACTGAATGATCAGATAATCATTACTGATGAAGTGTTGAGAAGGGAGAGGGGTGAGGTCATTAAGAGTTTTAAACGAAGATTAAAGAATGCTTTCTTCGTAATTTTTGCTTCTTTTGCTGCTATCTTCGCGAGCATGATTCCATTGCTCGCTGCTGGCGGCGGATTACTGAGAGGGTTTGCTCTTACAACAATGATTGGTTCAGTTATTGGCGTTACCATTACGCGCCCAGCTTACGCCAGCATGCTTGAATTATTAATTAAGAAGGATTAATTTAACATTAACTTAGTTTCAGTATTGCCCCTGCAATGTCGCCTTCAGTTTCTGCAAGCGCGTCCATTACTTTGTTCCTTGACTTGCCTGTTTTTTCCATTATTAATTTAATATCTTCTTCACTTACTTCAATTACGCCCTCTTCCTCTTCAATGACTTCACCGCTTACTTGAAAGACGTCTTGACCGCTCATCTTCATTTGCTGAACTGCAGGGTTCTTAATCACTATATTTTTTTCAGGAGTTTTGATTATAACTTCAGTTGCTTCAATTTCCTTCATGTTTAATTGCTTCATTAATTTCTTCATCATGCCAGGGTTAATCATCATTTATTAATTCACACCCTAAGTTTTAATTCTAGTAATCCTTTATTAAGTTTTTTGCTTTCAAGCATGAATTCCTTTGGCACGTGCAGTACCCTGAAGTATCCTTTTTTCTTAGCCACCGCCCTTATCTCTATTGATTCGCCAACCCTCTTGAGTAATACATTATCAAGTTTCTTAACTCCTGGCAGTTCTGCCTTTATTGTCATTTCATTAAGGAATTGTTTAACTTCAACTTCCGGTTCTATAAGGTCTTCAGGCATTTTTAAGAATTTTGAAGATGATTCATGAGTTATCCCCTTGCCTGATTCGAATTTGATGTCAGGACCTGTATTAGTTTTAATCCTGATTATAAAATGCTCTTTTGATTGTTCATGTTTTGCTGTCATGCCAAGACCTCTG
Organism: Candidatus Parvarchaeota archaeon; assembly: GCA_030615175.1. Taxonomy (GTDB): domain Archaea; phylum Nanobdellota; class Nanobdellia; order WJKC01; family WJKC01; genus JAFCFT01. Next base: position 32,887 of record JAUWZX010000002.1, on the reverse strand, counting down.
AAAATGCGTCTTAATTCTCTCATCACATTATTGTTCATTAAGTCCTTGAATCGCGGTTCTCTTGGAAGCGTGTAACCACAGTAAGGACAGTACTTCCAGTCCTTGCCAGTCCGTTCACTGCAAGAAGGGCACTTCATTAGAATTGATTTAATGAGCGTGTTAATAATAAAGATTACTGTTAAAAGAAACGAAATGTTTTTAAATGAAAAATTGCATGGCTTATCTCAATGCCGCAAGTTGAAGGAATAGTATTTGAAGAAGATGAATTTAATGATTTTACTTTGAGATTAGAGAATTACATAAGCAAGATTATTACTGCAACCATGAGTCTTGGAGGGCGCAAGATTACTAACATTATTTATGAAACAAAGGATGGAGACATGAAAGATGCTATGAAGGGTTATTCAATAATAAAGAAGTATGTTGAAAATGGTGATTACCTGTTAGTAAAGGGTGATGATTTTTTTGAATTAAAAATTAATCCTGAAATTTATGATACTTTAAAGAATTTAAGACAGGAGATGGTAGTTGAAACGGATTTCGAAAAATATAATGAATTAATAAGTGCTTACAAGCGTTTAGGAGATGAATTGGTTAAGGATGAAACAGTTGAGAGGGAGTTATTGGATTTGAAAAACAGGGCATTCAATTATCATACAAGGCACAATTTTTATCCAAAAAATTTTTAAATAGGACAGTGATGTATTCATAATTCAATAGAGGTGATTTATTAAATGACTAATGTTAAACCGCAGCAAGTATTCATATTACCTGAGGGTTATACCAGAACTCAGAAGAGGGATGCTCAGAGTAATAATATTATGGCTGCTAAACTAGTTGCTGAGACTGTTAGGACAACGCTTGGTCCTAAGGGTATGGATAAAATGCTTGTGGATGCTATGGGCGACGTTGTAATAACTAATGACGGCGTCACAATTCTTGAGGAAATGGAGATTGAGCATCCTGCAGCGAAGATGATGGTGGAGATAGCTAAGACGCAGGAGGAAGAGGTTGGTGATGGCACAACAACTGCAGTAGTTATTGCAGGAGAATTATTAAAGAAGGCTGAGCAGTTATTAGAGCAGAATGTTCACTCAACAGTTATTACCAAGGGTTACATGATTGCTGCAGAGAAGGCTGATGAAGTACTGTCAAAGATTGCTATTAAGATAAACCCTAATGATACTAAAATGCTTATTCAGTTAGTGAGGACTAGTGTTAGCACTAAGGCTCCAGGAGAGGCTGAATCCTTTATTAAGAAGATTGTTGAGGCAGTGCAGAAAGTAACTGAGAACGGGACTTTTGACTCTGATAATATTAAGATACAGAAGAAGGTTGGTAAGAGCGTTGACGATTCAGAACTTATTTTAGGCATTATCATTGACAAGGAGAGGGTTTCACCGGCAATGCCTAAGAAAGTTGAGGCTGCCAGGATTGCATTAGTTGCTCAGTCCTTTGAAGTTGAGAAGACTGAGACTGATGCTAAAATTACTATTTCAAGCCCTGAGCAGTTGCAGTCATTCCTTGATCAGGAGGAGAAAATGCTTAAGAAAATGGTTCAGAAAGTTATTGCTTCAGGTGCTAATGTCTTATTATGCCAGAAAGGCATTGATGATTTGGCGCAGCACTTCTTAACTAAGAGTAATATATTCACTATTAAGAATATTAGTTCAAGTGATATAGAGAAGCTTGCAAGGGCTACTGGAGGCAGAGTTGTTAAATCACTTGATGATTTAAGCAGGAAGGATTTAGGTAAGGCTAAGGTTGTTGAGGAGTTAAAGATTGGTAATGATGACATGGTGTTCGTCCGCGACTGCAGTAACCCTAAGGCAGTTAGTTTGTTAATCAGGGGTGGAACTGAGCACGTTATTGATGAGGCTGAGCGCGCGGTTAAGGATGCTCTTGGAGTCTTGAAGGCTGCGATTGAGGATGGCTTAATCGTTGCTGGAGGAGGCGCTCCTGAAATGGAATTAACAAATCAGATTAATAAGTATGCTGAGAAACTTTCTGGCAGGGAGCAGTTGGCTGTCAGGGCTTTTGCTGAGGCTTTGGAGATTATTCCAAGAACTCTTGCTGAGAATGCAGGTCTTGACCCTATTGACATCATTGTTGGCATGAAAGCTGCTCATGATGCTGGCAAGGTTTGGGCTGGCGTTAACGTTTTCAAGGGAGGTGTTGAGGACATGCTAGCGCAGGGAGTTGTTGAGCCTTTAAGGGTTAAGACTCAGGCAATCACTAGTGCTTCTGAAGTTGCTCAAATGATTCTCAGAATTGATGACGTTATTGCGGCTGGCAAATTAAAGGATGGAGGAGGTCCTCCAATGCCTGGAATGGGCGGAATGCCTGGAATGATGTAAAAGAATACATAAGTCTTTTTAATAAAGTCATTATTCTATTATTCTTTATGAGTTTTGATTATAGTAGTGTTTACTTCCCTTTCAAGAAGGTTCGCAAGTTTCAGGACAGGTTAATTCACGGAGTGTTAAATGCTGTTGATGCAGGTAAAGTCTTGATTGCTCACGCGCCTACAGGGCTTGGCAAGACAGTGGCGGTTTTAGCGCCTGCATTAAAGCATGTTTTAGAGTCTGATTCAACTATTTTCTTCCTAACGCCGAGGTATGCCCAGCACAGGTTAATAATTGACACTCTTAAATTAATCAAGGAAAAGAATGAGCTTAACTTTAAAGTAACTGATTTGATTGGTAAGAAATGGATGTGTCCTACGCCAGCGAGCAGGGAGTTATCATCAAGTGAATTCACTCAATTCTGCAGGGACCTTAAGAAGGATGATAAGTGCAGTTATTACAAGAACACTCGTAAAATTGATTTAACAAGCAGTGCGAAGGATTTTTTAGATTACTTAAATGGCAAGGGCCCTATGCACGTTAATGAATTAATCAGTGAGTGTGCTGGCGCTAAACTCTGCCCTCACGAGATGGCTTTAGAGTCAGGCAGGAAAAGCAAGGTCATTGTTTGTGATTATTATCATTTATTTCATGATGTTGTTAGGAATTCATTCCTTAATAAGATGGGTAAGGAATTGAAGAAGTCAATCATTATTGTTGATGAGGCGCATAACCTGCCGCAAAGGATTAGGGATTTAATGACTTATCAGTTAAGCACTTATTCATTAAAGGCAGGCATTAGGGAATTGCGCGAGCACGGCTTTGAAGAAGAGGCTGATGCTGTTGCAGGGATTCTTGAATTATTTAATTTAGGCATGACTGAGAAGGAAGTCGTTATTGAACGCGATGCCTTTATTAGGAAAGTAGTTAGTGCTGCTAATTATGATTATGATGAATTAATTGTTAAATTATTATGCGCTTCTGAAGTTATTCGCAAGCATAAGAAGAGAAGCAGGACTCATGCTATAGCATTATTCCTTAACGCGTGGCAGGGAAGTAATGATAATCATGCGAGGATTATGAAAGCAGAGAAGTCAAGGAGCGGGCAGGAATTCGTTAAACTAACTTATCACTGCCTTGACCCGGCAGTTTATTCTGAACCAGTCTTCACTGAATGCAAGTCAGCAGTGCTCATGAGTGGGACTTTAACGCCGATTGAAATGTATCAGGAGTTGCTGGGCGTTAGTGAACCAATGATTCTTGAACTGCAAAACCCTTTCCCTGTTAATAACCGCTTAACAATTATTGACCCTTGCTTGACAACGAGGTACTCTAAGCGGAGTGAGGAGAATTATTCATTAATTGCTGAGAGGATTAATTCAATAATTAAGGGTAATTCCTCTAACACTGCTGTTTTCTTCCCAAGTTACGTGGTCATGACGAGTGTTTTGCAGTACTTTAATAATATTTGCGAAAGAGAGTTAATCATTGAACGGCAGGGGCTTAGCAAGGAGGGCAAGGACGCGCTGCTTAAGTCATTTAAGGATTATAAGGACCGTGGTGCAGTGTTGTGCGGTGTTGTTGCAGGCAGTTTCTCTGAAGGCGTTGACTTGCCTGGCAAGAGTTTGGAGTGCATTATAATTGTCGGCGTCCCGCTCCAACCGCCTAACCTTTATTCTAAAGCCTTGATTAATTATTATGATAGTAAGTTCAGCAAGGGCTGGGAATATGGTTATCTTTACCCTGCGCTTACCAGGGTTGTGCAGTCAGCCGGCAGGTGCATCCGCTCTGAGAGTGATAAGGGAGTAATAGTGTTAATGGATGAGCGTTACTTGTGGAAGAATTACTTGAGAGTTATTCCTCCTGAGTGGCGTTTAAAGGTTAGCAAGAAGCCTGAAAGACTGGTTAATGAATTCTTAAGCACTCATTATTAATCTAAGTAGTCCCCGCATTCCAGTGGCTATGCCGTAAACAATGAATACGATTTTTACCCAATTAATTAATTCCTCTTGTCTTGCGGACTTCCTGCCTTTGTTCGCGTCAAGGAAGTAAATAATTGGTATTAACACGAGTAATTTCAGGGCGTAGAATCCCCAGGTGCTGCCTCCAAATAACCATATGAATAGGTTAGGAATCACGTGTTGCTCAAAGTAGCCGTAGTAAGTTATTGACACGTGGGTTGCTGTAGCGTCAAGCATGTGAGCAATGAATATTGACAGGTTGAAATTATTCCTTAAAGGCTTAATCCACCTTTTTAAGACAATGAACGGCGCAGTCGTTATTAACGCGAAGAATAAGTACAAGCTAATGGCTTCAGGCATTTTCACCCTGATGAGGGTTAATTGAGTGATTAGTAATGCAGTGCTCACGCCAGCGAACACTTTCCAGTAAGGAATTTTATACTTTCTATCTAACCTTACTGCTAGCAACGTTAATGAGAAGAAGAGCAATAATACTGGCACGTAGAGTCCGGGAGTGGTTGTTAAGAAGTGATAAGGGTAGACTCCAGCGTCAGTCAGGCTTCGCCAGACAGCGACGAGCAGGATGAATGGTAGGTTAATTATGAATAATTTAAAGTCAATTCTTAACTTTAATTTCTTGAAGAACTTGAAGAGCACGTAAGCGCCTATGATTAGTAGGATTCCGTAAGTAATTGTGTTAATAATATTATATCCTGTGCGTTCAATTATTGGTTTAATAAAGAATTCTTCAAAGAAGTTTACTCCAAGGCTTGTCTCATTGGTAGTCATTACTGTCAATTTTTCACCTGAGTTTTGTGTTAATAACTGTTAGTGTCTGGTTAAGGTTTTCTATTTGCGCCTTAAGGGTGTCAAGTTTTGAGTTAATTATTTCTAATTGGGTTCTTAAATTCTGAATGTCAGGTGACGGTGCAGTTGGTACCGGCGTTTGGTACGCTTCTGCAGGCGCTGGTTCAGACATTGGGTGAGGAGTTAATTCAGGCATTCCGGGCGGAGCACTCATTGGTTCTTCAGGAATCCCTATTGGTTCAGGCAAGTGGTTTCCAGTTACTGCTGGTTTAGGAGCCTCGTTAGCGTTTACTTCAGGAGCTTCTTCCTTCTTTATCTTTGACTTAATACTATCAAGCAATCCCATACTATTTACTAAAAACAATACATTATTAAATAACTTACTTTACATTTAAAAAGATAGAGCAACTAATTAATTAATATGGTGAAGTGGACGTCAAAGTTTAAGGATGGGGTTTACACGCCTGAAGTGAGTGACCCTGTATTAGATAAGTATGAAATTACTTATGGTGCTGGAAATGCCTTAGAGTCTTTTTATTACAGGATATTATACGCTTTATCAACGCGTGGCATTAAGAAGGTTAGGAAAATCTTTGATTATTATAATATTTCACCAAAGACTCAGGAGTTCGGCTTCTCGTCGCGTAATTTGAGGGAGGAGATGACGAGTGCGTCGCAATTACTTGGGCAGGTAGGGCAGGTAATTAAGAGTATTGTGGCAATGAAAAAGGACAAGCAGAGGGTTCAGGAATGCCTTGATTATTATAAAAAGAAGAGGACGCCTGATGACATAACGCTTAAGGGGATTTGGGCTGACATGGTTGATCCTAAGAGCGGGGCTGCAAGTTTTGTTAATGCTGCCAAGAACCTTGATTTATATGTTGCTCGTGACTGGTTCTTTAAGATTAAGGATCGTAAGGAGCTTGATTCAATACCTGAGGGGAAGATTCCTGGAGTGGTTAGGGGCTTCTTGGCAAGGAAGTTCACTGAGTACGAGGTTTGGAAGAGGAATTGGAAGCAGAGTTTAATGCATTTTAAGAAGATACTTGACCAGCAGTACAAGGCTTCTGAGAAAACTGTTGAGTTATACAGGAATTGGATTCAGCCTTTAATTTATAATGTTGAGTCATTAAAGATGAAGCCTGAGTTAGGGCTAAGTCCTTACTTGTTAAAGATTAGTAGTAATTTAGTGTCACAGGTTAAACTCGTGGCTTGGATGGAGCATTCTTATGAAGAGCCCAAGGATTTGAAGAAGGCCAGGGAAGAGTATGCTAAGAGAATGATTGATAGGGAAAGGAAGAAGAGTAAGAGAGAATTCATTCCTGACTACGTGCCTTTTGGCAGAGCTTATATTAAGGATGAGAAAGGTCAGAAGATTGAAGTGCCTTACGTTCCAGTTGTTGAAGTTGATTTAAAACTTATTGGTCCAAGCAACACTCAATTCATGACAACCATTGTAGAATTTGAAGCCAGGGTTTACACTATTGAGGAGTTTGAGAATAGATTGTTTGATAAGTGGACAAAGGATCCTGCTGAGGAGTGGATTAAGAATTTAATGCTTAGAGAAGGATTGAATTTAGATGACGAGGAAGAAAAGAAAGAGGATAAGACTGAAGTAGTCCCTGGGCAGGATTTCTTCAGATTATTGTTTGGTAAATTAAGATTACGCAAGGCAAAGCCAGGAGTTAAAAAGAAGTTATCAGACCACATGATACTTTACCATCTTAATAATAATTCAATTAAGAAGCTTAATAAGGAATTATGGTTAGTTTATTACATACTTAAGAAGTCATTTGGTATGTATACTTTCCTGAAGGAGTTTTAAAATGGCAGTTGATTTCAGGGAGTTCGGGAGTTACAGGATTGGAGTTAACCTGCCCATGGATAAAATGCCTGTATGGGAGAAGGTGGCTAGGGCCGCGAGGTGGGGTGCCCCTGTTATAGAGATTAATGACCAGGTTGAGCGCATTGGCAACAAGGCTTTGGATGTTATTAGGGATTTAGCCCAGGTTAATGAGTTAAAATATACGATGCACATACCGCCTGCTGTTGAGCAGTCAGGCGAGTTAGCAGTTCCTGATAAGAGGCAGAATAAGTTTGCAAGGGAGGTATTTGCTCAGGCTTTAAAGGCTGCTGGCAGGGTTGGTGCTAAGCACATAACTTTTCACCCAACGCTTCAGGCTGGCAGGCCTCCTGAAGATGTTGTCTACGTTTATGATAAAATGGAGGAAAAGGTTAGCGGTGCAAGGGTTCCTTCAGGCATGGAAAGGGATGAGTACATTAAAATGATGAATGAAAGCAGGAAAGCGCGCTTGAACACGCAGATTAATAGGCTGGAGAGTGATTTAAACCTTCTTAAGGGAATGGAGGATTCTGCTGAAGTAATAGCGAGGAGGGGAGTTAGTACTGATAATGCTCTTGACTTGATGAACTTAACATCTGAGGCTTTTAGGAAGGGCTCGCAGATAGGGATTCACCCTGGGGACTGGAGGGAGTGGAGCAGGATTCAGAAGAAAGTGTTCACTCCTAATCAGCGGTTAACTGAGCATGAGAAGAAAGTTGTCCGGGATTACGCTGAAAGGGTTAACAGGCAGGCTAAGGATTATAGAGTAAGCATTGGCAATCAGTTAAAGGAGGTTGAGCATTTTAAGGGTGCGGACTTAATCCTTGACGGCGAGGAGAAAATGAAGCAAAATGTTGCAGAGAATATTGCAGCCATCCCGAGGGACGTGTTGCAGGACGCGATGAAGAGTGGTATTAGTATTGGTATTGAGAACTTGCCTGGCAACCAGTTATTCAGCACTCCTGAAGAAATGACTGATATTAGGAATAAGATTATTGGTGAGTTAGTTAAGAAGGGTTTCAGCAGGAAGGCTGTTCAGAACTTTGTCGGGTTCACTTTTGATTTTGGTCATGCAGTGACTGCCAAGTATTTTGAGACTGGCGGCAAGAAGTATTCAGTGCCCGGGTTTGTTGAAGCTCTTGATAAGGGAGCTGTTAAGCACGTTCATGTCACTGATGCTATTGGAGTTATTGATGGGCACTTGCCGCTCGGGCATGGAGAGGTCACTAAGGATGATTTGGAAAAAGTTGAGAAGGCTGTTAGGAAGTCAGGGCTTACTGCTGTTCATGAGTTAGGTGCTGCAGGCATTCCTCAATTATATCATGCTTCAATGAGGTTTTACGAGCCAGGCATGTATCATATTGGTGATGCGCCTACTTCATCTTTTTGGGGTCCAACTTATCTTTCAGCAGCAATGACTGACCCGATAACAATGCAGAAGGAGGGTGGATATTTTCATGAATCCTTTGTGGATTTATTTTAATGAACAGGAGGTGATTAGTGATTAAGGAGAGGGAGCATTTGGTTGGTATTTCAAACTTAAAAGCGCGTTTAACCCTGATTAAGTCGAGGCCTGGGAAGATTAGGACAGGGGACATTGAGCTTGTTTACAAGTTTTCAAGCCAGTTAGCCAGCAAGGAGTACATGGGTGGGTTGATTCAGGCAATAGTCTTGTTCGGCAGTGTTTCAAGGGATGAGCAGATGGAGGATAGTGATATTGACTTGCTCGTGTTAATTAATGATGTTGAGAATGTGATAACGAGTGAGATGGCTTCTGCTTATAGTTTAACAACTGGTTCATTGCTTGCTAAGCTTAACGCTCATGAGAAACTGCACTTAACAACTCTTGGAGTGCTGCGCTTCTGGGATGGAGTGCGTAACGGTGACCCGGTAATCATGAGTTTGCTTCGCACTGGCAAGCCAATTGTTGACACTGGCTTTTTTACGCCTTTAAAGAAGTTATTGGAGAAGGGTTTGATTAAGCCTTCACCTGAGTCTGTTAGGGCTCACATGAGTATGGCTCGCAAGTTAGTTAACAATACCAAGATGCATGTTGTTGCAAGCGTTGCTGACCTTTACTGGGCTGTGATGGATTCATTCCATGCTTACGTGATGGCTCTGGGGCTTCGGACAGTGGCTCCATTAAAGGCGCCTGCATTAATGAAGAAGCTTGCCAGAAAGTATGGAATCCCTGCAAGGCATGTTACGACTATGGCAGAGCTTGTTAAGGTAATGAGGGCTGTGATTCATGGCAGGAAGAATGAGTTCACTGGCGCTGAGTACGACAGGTTAAAGAAGAAGGCAAGTGATTTTGTTAAGTACGTCGGCTCACGAGTGAGTTCACTTATTTAATTCATGTAATTGCATTCTAGGCATTGCTTCTGGCAGTCTTTGCTCTCTTAGCAGGGTTGGGTCAATCTTTTCTGGATTGTATTCTTCCCTGAAAGCGTCAGGACATTCTTTTGGTATTCCTACATCTATTATTGGGGTGCGGGACTTGTTTCCTCTGAAGTTAGTCATTCCTGTCAGTATGTGTCCTAAGTCAATGTCGTATATGCCGAATGGGTTATTAATTTTTTGAATATTATATCCTAGGTGGCCTAGAGCTGCGATTTTGGCTGCTTTATTGCTTAATTCAGGGTGTAGTAATTTAATTCCTTTCATGTAATCCTCGTTTGGCATTAATTTTTCAAGCATTCCTTTTTCCCTGAATACTAATAGTAATCCTAAGCCGTAGCGTGATAGTTTTTCAACGTCAGCTGCTAACTCGTTTTTACCTATTTCTCTTAATTCTTCGGTTATTTCAGGCAGGTATTCATTAGTGATGTGCCATATGTAGTCAGCCATGTGCTGCGGGTCAATCATCATTGATGATGATTGAACGTAGCCTAGTAATTGTGATAGTATTGGCGGTCCTGCGTAGTCTTCAATTTTCATTTTTTATTCACTTTATTAGTGATTCGAATTTATTCATGTACTCGTTGTCTTTCAGTTCATTCATTAGTTTGTCAGCGTTTCTTAAGCCGTTCATCACTGCTTTTGCTGTTAAGTATAATTCTTCACCGCTTTTGCCTCCAGTCATTTTTTTAGGGTTGTCTCTTAGTTCTTTTTCAGCTTGCGGGTCTGCGAGTAATGAGGCGAGAACTGAGTAGACGCCGTCATTGTTGAGTAATTCATTGATTTCTTTTTTAACTGTCTGGTACTCGCTTGATTTCTTGAATTCGTCAATATTATTTAAGAAGTATTCTGATATTTGACCTCCGAATGTTCCCATGAATGCTGTTATTTGCTCTTTATTAAGTCCAGCGCTTCCAATTGATTTTAATATCATATCCATTATTTCACTGTCCTTTATTTCAAATTTTATGCCTCCTAAGTTTAGGGTAGTGCCCTTTAGTCCTTTTGTATTCATTAAGTAATTCCCTAGTCCCGTGCTTAAGTAACTGTTATCATTAGGGTCCACTTCCTGACCGTTTGCTTTCTGTATATGATATACTCCCAGACTGGTTGTGTAAACGTCGCTTATGAATGATAAGAACTGGAATGCGTTAGAATCTACCTGTTCTTCCACTTTCTTTATTTTCCTTCTTAATTTCTTTGCAGGTGCTGGCTTTTTAGTTTCTTCTTTCTTAGGAATTTCCAGTTCAACGCGTGATTTTTCATCTTCATAAGATTGTCTTGGAATATAATTATCTTTTTCTTTAGGGAGTTCTATCTTTTCTTCTATTGCTGGCCTGTTTTCATATTTGTTTAGTAATTTATCAATTTTAATTTCTTTGTTTAAAATCTTATTATTTAGGTTAGGAAGGTCTTCTTCATATAACCTCTTAAGCCTGCCTAACTGGGCAGTTTCCTGTTCAAGACTTAAAACTTCAGACATAATTTACTACCTACCAGTAATTACTTATAAGTGTTTTGGTTGATATATAAACTGCTCCAATAGATGATTTAAGTCAGATTTATTTACGGATAAATGGTCTCTATACTACCTAAGTATAGTTTCAGCCCTTTTAGTTTACCAATGCTTTCAGGCACTTCAGTTAATTGATTATTCCATAAGTCCAGCACTTGCAATCCTTTTATTGTCATCACTTAATCTTTCTTCTCACTTTTCCATAAGTAAAGTTTCCGCAATCTTTTCAATTTACCAATGCCTTCAGGATACTTAATTAATTGGTTATCCTCTAAGTTCAAGTATTCCAGTTTCGTTAGATTGCCTATGTCTTTAGGCGCGTCTCTTAATTGATTATTCCTTAAGTTTAGAGTTAGCAAGCTTACTAATTTACTTATACTATTAGGCAATTCATTTAATTGATTGCCCTCCAAGTCTAAATATCTTAAGTTTCTTAATTGCCCTATACCTGCGGTGAGTTCTCTTAATTGATTATCTCGCAAAATCAATGTTTGCAACCCTGTTAATCCATATATGTTATCAGGCAATTCACTTAACTGGTTACCCCGCAAGTTCAAGTATTTTAATTTTTTAAGTTTACTAACACAATTAGGCAACGTCCTTAATTGATTGCCCTCCAAGTTTAAGTACTCTAATTCCCTCAGTTCCTCAATACTATTTGGCAAATTTTCTAATTTGTAATTATTTATTTTTATTCCCCTCACGCGCCCCTCCTTTATTTCTGCTGTAAAAGATTTTTTTAGATCTTTAGAATATTTCCAGGGAATTTTTTCTAAGTACCATCCCAAATTCTTTAATGGGATTCCAAGTTCTTTTATTACTATTAATTCATTCTTATATATTTGTGTTCCTTTCAATCCTCCTCTTCTTATTTTCACTAATTTATCAGCAAGCATTTCTGAGTTATCATTATACGTGCTTACTTCACTAATAATTTCATTCGCTTCTAACTCACTGCTTTCTGATTTCGCCTTGTTTATCTTATCTAATAATTCATCATTGATTCCAGTACCGCAGGAACTGCAGTATTTTTGATTATTCCTGCCTATATCTTCACCGCAGCACTCGCAGAAGAACTCATGCTTTACTGGAGGCTCATTAATGAAGCCATCAAGATTCATGTTACTTGAGAAAATAAAGGAACTTATTTATAATTGTTTTGGTTGACTTTAAAATTACCTAGATTTGTATATATTATCAAGTTTTTCCATCTTTTTATTCATTCTATTATAATTCTTGGTTATCTCTTCTATTCTATCATAGCACTTATCTAATGCATTTTTAAGGTTCTCATTTAATTTTGGTGTGCAACTTATTTTTATTTTTTTGGCTTCACTTATTTCATTATCCAGGTTGCTGATGTTTTTTTCAATTGTGCTTATTTGATTTTCAAAGCCGTTAATAACGCCGTCTAAGTTAATATCATCTTCTCCAACTTCAATAACTTTATTACTTAAATTATTTAAGTAATCCTTTATGCCTGTTAGAGGAGTGTAATCATTTACTTTGCTTAATTTTTTGTATTCATTAATTAGTTTATTAACCTCTTGATGTTCTGTTTCATATTTTACTGTTTTGTTAAGGATGCCTTCAAGTTCGGTTAAATTCTTAAGTGCTTTCATAGCAGTTTCTTTTGTTTTATCTATTCTTTCATATAATGTATCAAACTTGCTTCCTTTGGTTGCAGGGTTTTTGCTTGAGTAGAAGTTTTCAATTTTTTGTGGAAGCGTTTGTTCGCCGTCTTTAACACGGTATACTGACATGGATTCTTTGAGTTTTTTAAATGAGATGCCGTACGTTCTTAGTTCTTCTTTGAAATTTTCAAGGTCCTGTGAAGTGACTGCGTAACCTTTTATTTCCTCACCTAAATTAATATTGCTTTCTGTTAATTTATTTATTAATTCATCCAGGGTGAATAGTTCAGTTAAACTTTTAGTCATGCCTTTTTTAGTGTCAGAAGCCCTTTTTAAATTTTTTGATTGTGGTTTAAAGTAATTGCTTATCTTATTAATTGCTTCTTTAATGTCATCCTCTTCATATTCTTTTGTTTGAATTAAGTACTGCTTGACTGATTCTATATCCTTTCCATTTTTGTAAATCTTCAGTGATTCAATAATGTCTTTAGTCATTGATTGTTTGTCAACATCATCCAGGTTTATCCTTAAGTATTTTATTATTCTTGATGGTTCATAATCTGATTCTAAATTACTTAAGTCATTCCTGATTTGACCTCTTGTGAAGTAATCAAGGAATTGTGATAATTCATTGGCTGTATTATTACCAGCATAGACATAATTGTTATCCTTGTTCTCTTTAAACAGGCTTATTAACCTCATGTGCCCCCTTGTTATTTCAGTTAATTCTTCAGGACTTATGGCTGCGCCTTTCTTTATTTTATTATTTAATTCTTTCTCTGCCTGTTCATAAAATGATTTTAATGAATTCTTAACGCCGGCGAGGAATTTTGAATCATCTACTGCAACCTCTAAGTTTTGTGTAGGGCTGTAAATTAATGTGAATAAGTAATTATTTAAATTTTGAATCACGCCTGTTAAGTCTTCAGGATTGTCTTTTTCCGGATTAAATTCCGGATTAAGCATTTTAATAAATTTTTTGCTTTCATTATTTAATGGATGGTCTTGCGGATTTGAAATAAACATTTGTAAATTCATTAATTTATTTTGCATTAAGTCATTAGGGTCTTCTAATAATTTTTCAAACTTAGGGCTTAAATGATATTTGTAAATGTTTTCAGAGTCAACTTTTTCAGCGTTATCAGGATAGACAGTGAATTCATCATTATTATTCATTTCATTCATAAGGTTTTCATGTATCTCTTTCATTCCATTTGTATCCGTTGTTTCCCAGTCATCAATAATCTGGATTTCTTTTTCATTATAATATTCTTTGAATTCTTTTTCTCTGAAGTTTTTTTTCTCATAATCATAGACTTCTTTTTTTAAGGCATTATAGAATTCTTCAGTAATCTCAATTATCCCGCTTTTTAACTTAATCTTGTCACCAGCGTTTATTGGGTAATCATAAGAGCGGTCAAGCAGTTCTACTACGTCGTAGAGCGTTAGTGATTCTTCTTCAATGCCATCTGACTTTAATTCAGGATTCTTTAATATTGTTTCAAGGTTCTTAGATGTTTTTATCTTAATATTATTGCTGTAAATTTTATTTATTAAAGTTACAAGTATCTCATTAGGGATGAGTGATTTAATTTTTTGTTTGTTGATTTCATGGTCGTAATCTTTATTTTTGATTTTGTTTTCCACTTCATTAAATGTTTCTTTTAATGCATTGCTGAGTTCTTCATCAAGAGTAATATATTGTCCGCTCCCATTGATTGGAATCTCGTCTCCTATTTCTAGTCCAATACTTAAATCATATTTAATGTAATTATTAAGAAATTTTATTAATCCATTAACTAATGATGACTTGTTTTCTTCAGGCGTTACTAAGAGCGTATTTCCCATAGAAATGAATATTTATTTAATTCCATTTTTAAATGTTTTGTTTCTTGTTTTTTACAGTCTTTGGTTAGAGTAGAAGTTTTCAATTTTTTGCGGAAGAGTTATCCCTCCGCCTCTTACCCTGTGCACTGACATGATGTTATTCTTTCTTTTAAAGGAAATCTTGTATGCTCTGAGTTCCTTTTTCCAGTCTTCAAGATTGCTTGCAGTGACTTTATAACCATTTATTTCTGAACCCGAGTTAAGGTTATTCCATGTTAGTTTCTCTATTAACTCTTTCTTGGTTAATAATTCAGTTAAACTTTTAGTCTTTCCATATAATGATGCTAGCGCGTTTAAGGCATTAATGACTTCATTCATTATTAATGGCTGTCTTGTTTTTCCAATCTTGTTTCCTTCATGGTTTGAGTAAACATAGCCGTCACGGATAACAGCGTCTTCACTTATTATTTCTGTATAAGGCAGTGGCGGTAACTTTTTCAGGATTTCATTCATTTTCTCATCTTTATCAATTACTTCCCATGGTGAATGAATGCTGATTCCTCCTTTGTCTTCATTAAAGAATACTTTGTTTTCTTTTACTTTATTAAAGGATTTTACGTAATTAGTTTCCCCAATCTTCAAGCACTTCCTATCAAGTGCTTGTTTTAAGGCTTTATAGAATTCTTGTGAGATAACTCCTTTCTCTTTATACTCATTTAATTCTCTTGCTTTAACTTTTTTTAATACTGTATAATTAGTGCTGGTTTTTTCTGAAAGCGCTTGCTTTAAGGATTTATAAAACCCTTGTGTAATTTCAACTACCCTGCTTTTTAATTTAATACGGTCGCCAGCGTTTATTGGATGATTATAAGAGTGGTCAAGTAATTCGATTAATTCATCAAGTGATAATCCTTGTTTTTTAGTCATAAACCCATAATTCATTCTTATTCCTTTATAAGTTTTTTTGTTTTCTTTATCGAAAGAATTAAAAGGTCTTCATTGCTCTTTTTTTAAAATCATGAAGGTTATTATTGTTTCATACAGGCGGGGGAGGCATACTGTCACGCCTAATCAGGCTATTCTTAAAGTATCTGATGTTAATGATAAGAAAACCGCTTACAAGTTTGTTGGCAGGAAAGTTGTTTTTAAGACTGGTTCTGGCAAGTTAATCAGGGGCGTGGTTACTGCTATTCATGGTGGCAATGGTCGTTTAAGAGCTCGTTTTGTGCGCGGACTGCCTGGTCAGGCGATTGGTGAAGAAGTTAGTCTATCATGATGAAGCAGGTGGTTGAGGGCGGCGCGAAATTATTTGTTCATACAGGGCTTCCTTCTAAGAAAATGCTTGTTTTCTTTAATCCTAGGAAGGATTTTGACAGGACCATGTCAGTTGAAGTTGTTAAGCATTTAAAACCCAAGCACTGCCTTGATTTATTATGCGCTTCTGGTGCGCGCGGAATCCGCTTAATGCGTGAGGCAGGAGTTACTGACATGACTTTTAATGATGCGAATCCTGAGGCGATTAAGTTATTGAAGAAGAATTTGAAGGTTAATAATCTTAAGGCCAGGGTCTTTAATAAGAATGCTAGTCACCTGCTTTATGACCTTAATGAGTATTTTGATTTCATTGATGTTGACCCTTTCGGCTCGCCTAATCCTTATCTTGAGTCATCAGTTCGTTTTCTTCAGAGGCATGGACTGCTCGCTGTTACTGCTACTGATACTGCAGCTCTCGTTGGAGTTAAGCCGCGGGCGTGCATGCGAAAATACCATGCTAGGAGTCAGCGTCATCCTTTTATGAAGGAGACTGGGCTTAGAATCTTAATCAAGCATGTGGTGGAGACTGGTGCTGAGTTTGATTTTGCATTGAAGCCTGTGCTTGCTCATTGCACTGCTCATTATTTCCGTGCTTACTTTATTAAGGATTTAGGTGCTGGGAGGGCGGACTCCCTTCTCAGGGAAGTAAAATTTATTCATTACTGCTCTGAGTGCGGGCATAGGGGGTTTAAGCCTTGCAGGCACAAGCAGTGCATTACTCTGGGACCCGTTTATGCTGGCAGTATTAATTCACTGGGAATAAATGAGTTAAGTGAGGAGGATTCCTATCCTCCTTGGCATTACACGACGACGGAGTTAGTGAAGTTCTTTAAGTCAGGTGATGAGATGAGAATTGAGGGTTTGGGAGCGCGCGTGCATTATAATCCTAAGGGTTTCAAGACTAAGAAGTCAATAATAAAAAAGAAAAGAAAATAATTATTTTTCCTTCATTTTACGTACTTGTTCTTCTAAGTCAAGTTTTTCCAGCAATTCTTTGTACCTGTTCCTTATTGTTACTTCTGTTACTCCTGCGACGTCAGCAACTTCTCTTTGAGTTCTGCGCTCGTTTGATAATAGTGCTGCTACGTAAAGGCTTGCTGCTGCAATACCCATTGGACCTTTGCCTGAAATAATTTCTTTCTGCTTGGCCATCTTGAGAATCTCAAGGCTTTTACTGATTGTTTTAGGGCTTAATTTTAAGTCGCTGGCGAATCTGTAAATATAGTCATTAGGCGTTGTTGGCAGTATCCTGATGTTTAATTCTCTGCAGATGAATCTGTAAGTTTTGCCAATCTCTTTTTTGTCAAGCGGGAATGCATTGCTGATTTCGTCAAGGGTTCTTGGAACGCCGTACCTTCTGCACGCAGCGTATAATGCTCCGGCAACTACTGATTCCATTGACCTTCCCCTGACTAGTCCCCGTTCAGCTGCCATGTAGTAAATCCTTGCTGCTTCCTCTTCAGATGTTCTGGAGATGTTCAGGAAGCTTGAAACCCTTCTTAGTTCTGCAAGCGCGAATTTAAGGTTTCTTTCAATTGCAGTGCTAATTCTTGACTGCCATTTCTTAAGCCTGTAGAATTTTTTCCTGTCAGATGCTGCTAACTTGTATAAGTCGCCTGCTTTCCCTATTTTTGTTGAAACTCCTTTATCATGCTTTGTGAATGTTAAGGGGTTGCCTACTCTTCTTCTTGATTCCATCTGGTCATAATCGAATTCACGCCATTCCTGGCCAAAGTCTATTTTATGGTCTTCAACTATGTAACCGCATTTTTTACAAATCATTTCGCCTCGAGTGCGGTCCCAGGTAATTTCTGTTGAATTGCATTCAGAACAAGTTTTTTTAGCTCCTTTAAAATCTTTTTTTTTCATTAGGAAATCACCATTAAGTTTATAAGGAGAAAGAAGAACTCCTTTATAAACCTTTCGCAACCGCCGGCTTTGCACATAAATTCAAGTATTAAATAAACTTGCACATAAACTATTAACTTCTGCACATAAATAAAGAATAAAAATGGTAGTTGATTAATATTAATTATGTTAGAATTAGATGATGATAAGAAAGAAAGCATTAGTATTTGGGTCCATAAGAGAGCAAGAAGCGGTTATGTGGGATTTTTTTATAATTGGATAGCAATAAACATAATTTATAATGATTTATATTTTCAAAGAAATCCTAATGTGGACAAATGGCGTGCTCGGGAAGGGGACAAATTCAGTAATTTAATTAATGAACTAAAAGAAAAGATTGATTTAAACAAATTCTTTAAAGAAATCAAAATAGAAGATGTAATTAACCTTTTTGAGGAATTTACGCTTAAAAAAAGAGGGAGGGACATAATTCCAAAACTTAGAGAACATTATTACCAAGATGAAGACTTGGGAAAGACATTTGAAGTATTATTGGAATGCTTATATGGTATAAGAAATAACTTATTCCATGGAGTTAAAGGACCAGATAAAAAAAATCAGAACAAACTTCTCAAAACCGCATATAAAATAGTAAAAAAATTAGTGAAGTTATCGCTTAAGAATATTTATACAAATTATTTAGGATAAAACTTTTTTCTTATTTCATGTGCAACTTCGTTATATCCTTTGTTTAAGTCCAATTCAAGGCAACCTATTTTATTATTCTTGCAGAAATTAATCACTTGTTTAGAATTATCATCCTTAATGATTGCTGCTTTGACTTTAAGTCCTTTGTTTTTAGCCCCCATTAAGTATTTGTCATAACTATATTTTTTACTGTTTAATCTTACTTGTAGAGCACAAATAATCATGTCATAATCCTTCCTCTTAATCTTAAACTTCTTTTCTAACTCACTAAGAAACTTATCTGGTGGGAACTTTTTACATACCATTTCTTGAAGAGAACCGATTACAACAAGGATTCTTATTGGCTTCTTACTTAAAGTTCGTAAAACCCTAATACCACCTCTCCAACAACCAGTCAAAGCCCTAATCACAGAAGACTTACCACTATCAGAGTCACCAATAACGAAAATACAAGTTTTCATTAGTTAGTTTAAGCTAAAATGCCTTTTAAAAGGTTATCTGTCATTAGGGCTTTGCACATAAATTCAGTTATTGAAGAAACCTGCACCAATATTAAGACTGATGTGATAACTTATTTTATTCTTTAATTTCAACGAATTTGTTATCGCCTTCACCGTAAATGAATCCTTGAAGTTTTTTTAGTACTACATCACAGTCTTCACAATGTGTGTTATCTGTGTATAAAACTTTTTCACATTCTAGGCAATATTTTAAATTTTTAACCATTCTAAGACATCCTTACTTCCTTGTTAATATAATACTGTAATAACTGCTATAAATAATTATTTACTAATAAAAAAACCACACCAAAATTCGCTCAAGGTTGCACAAAAAATGAATTTAAGTATTTAGGTATCTATGGCGACCTCAAAAGAACTACTTAGGAAATTGAATTTTTACTAATTTATCAACAGATACTCCTGCCGCTTGAAAACATAGTAATGCAAGAATAATAAAATAAACAGTAACAAATGGATTACATTCTGAAAACATACAATTATTGTAGATAAAAAAAGTTAACCAAATTCCTAATAAAAAGGAAATGATTTTTGGGATTAATGCTAAAAAATAAACACCCTTAGAAGGTTTATATATTTCTTCAACTATTGGAGCACATCTAATATTCTCGGGCATGTATATTGTTTTTAACATTGTCATTTCTTCTTTTTGCAATCCTGCTAACTCCTCTTGTCTTTTGTTCATTTTAATCACCAGTTCAAACAAGCCCCACAGTTATGACATCTTGCCGCATTTTTATTAATCACCACATAACATCTTGGACAGCGATAAATAGTCACTTTTTTTGAAAAGGCTTTAATTATTTCTGCAGCAATCCACGCTCCACCAATTATTGAACCTGCTGTTATTAAATCATCCCAAAAACTTTTAGACATATAATTATCTATTAAAATAATCATTTATCAATGTTTTGTAGTAACTGGCTTTGCGTAAATAATAGGGTTTGAATTTTAAATAAGCCGACCTGAATATTTATTCCAGTTACTGAAGGAAAAACAAGAAAAAATTAAATCAATGCCGCGCCAAGATTTAGTAATAGTTAATTATTCACAAACCATGCTGCAATCATTTCAGTCGAGTCATTATTTATTCCTGGGTCTATTCCGTTATTCAGGGCTTTTTCATACTCCCAATGCAAGCGAGAGGCATCCCCACCCAACCACTCAAACGCCTCTAAAAGCCATTTATAAGACTCCTCCTCAAGCATAAGTAATCTTGATTAACTGAGAGTATAAAATAGTTTACAAAAAAGCAAATATTTTTAAACTAATTTCTTTTTTTTTAGTTATATGGTTTATCATGTTTACATGTTGGCTTGTTATATTGATGGTGCGTTTTCTTGTTATTATCCTGGTCAGACTAATGACATTAAGTCAAGAATGCAGGAACATTATGATAATGTAAGATATCATGATACTAATAAGTTCACTGGAAGATTTGATTTTGTTAAGTTAATCTGGAAAAAACAGGTGGCTACTAGAGGAGATGCTTTGAGAGTAGAGCGTTATCTTAAAGGCTTGACTCCTCCTGAAAAAAGACGTTATATGAAAAATAAATAATCACCTGTTAATTTAATAATTCGGACTTGTCCGACTCTTCCTAATAAGAGAAAACGACAGAACTGTCGTTTTAGGAGGGGAGGATTATTTATTCATATTTTTTATAAAAAGTCACTTCCATTCTAGGCTGAACTCCTTTAGGTTTAGTTGTTTTACGAAGTGAATAATTATTATCTTTCAATATGCTTTTAGATGTCATTTCAGAAATTGCTTTTTCAATAATATCAATAGCGGTTTTCATACCCAATAAAAAGAATTGTTTAACATCTTTATTAATATGCTTTACACAAAAATTAATTACTGTTTTAAGTTTATCCCCTGTTTTTACAAACTTAGTAGTATCTTCCCAATCATTAACTACTTCATCAAATTTTTCTTCTAATTGAGTCTGATTATACCCCTCTTTTTGAAGATAAAATATTTCATCAGTAATAACATCAAAAAAAGGCGCATCTGGAAGTTTAACAATTTTTAATAGTTTTTGCCCATTTGGTCTGTTATTAATATCTCTCTTAATTTCATTAACTCTATCATGGTCTCCTAGTGCATTTCTTTGAAGATACTTTTTAATTAATAACCCTGTTCTAATTAAATCAAGGTATCTGTAGCCAGGAATTAATCTTCTTAATGTCGTATAATTGGGGTCTTTACTTAATTCTTTTAATTTATCTGCTTCCTCTTTATTTGGTATAAAAGCATATCTTTTTTCATTACACTTATTTATGATTGCCTGTCTTACTTTATTATAAATTCCTTTTTTAAATGCAACAACTGTGATCCCTGCATTAACTAAAAAACTTAATGCTTGATCTAATTGTAAATCTAAAATTAGGTTAATAAGTTCAACTTCAGATGGTACTGGCGTCATTGGAGGTTTCAATCCTTTCCCTAATAAACTTTGAAATTACCGTTGGAGAACTATCTCTGACATCTAATGAACCCACAATTAACATTGCTGAATCAACCTTTAAAAATTTTAATGGCAATTCCTCAGAAGCAATTCGCTCTCCAGTTGGTGAAATTATGTATCCCTCCTCGTCAACATCATAATCATAAGCGCTCAAAAGTAATTTTCTTTCTTCAAGACCTAATTCTTTAAATTCTATATTTTTCTTAGCCATGTTCAATCACTTTAATATCTTTTGAGTAATAGTAATATTTAAGCTTATTCATTAATCTCAAATAGGGGGGCAATATTTAAATAATTTACTTAAGCCTCCAGCGTTGCCAGTAACCACTCTTGCGCCTAAGCTTTGATTTCCTTTATTACTTCTCTTCCCTGCGCTGTTAGCGCGTACAAGCGACCCATCCGTTCATCAGGAGTTAAGCACTCGACCAGTCCGAGCCGCATTAACTCCTTTAAGGTATTGCTGACGTTAGGCCTACTTAACTTAAGAGTCCTAGCAATTACGCTAGGCATTAGAAGAATGCTTTAATACAATAATTCTTAAAAGGAACTTAATAATTACTTTATAGTTATGAGTGATGTTAAAGTTCCAACTTTTCAAGCTGCAATTATGACAACTCTTTTATATGCTGCACAAAAAGGTAAAATTGGCAGTGAGAGTCAGGACTTATCTCAGGAATTAAAGAATTTAGAGAGTATTAAAGAGATTAAGGATGATGTCTTGTTAATTAAGAATTCAAAAGTTCCTGGCGGTTATTACTCAGAGGAATTAGACTCATACCTTAGTGGATTTTATATGGCTGGACTTGCTTTGTATGGCTTTCCTGTCAGATTAAATGAGGATGGACTTAAAGAATGCTTGTACTTAATTGACTTAGCTAAGGATGCCTATAATGAAAAGATGAAACTAGTTCTAAAAAAATTAGACATATAAAAAAAATGAAAATTGCACATAAATTAAAAGCTTAAAAGATTATCTGCACACAAATTACTAGCAGAACAAGGAATCTGCACACGAATCACGTTGAGTAAGGACTAATTAAAGTGCAAAGTCGCAACCACCTGCTTTGTACCTAAATTCGCTTAATTAAGAATTCTGCACATAAATTATTAAATCCTTTCAGAATTATTTGTTTTTTAATTTCTTGACATATTATATCTCTCAATAACGAAATGCTTATTATATCTAATAGTGAAAATTAATATTATGTATGGCTCAATGAAAAGGACACCTGGAAGTAAATACCAATCCTCTTCTGACGAGAGAGGTAAAATAAGAGAAAAGGTGAGAGATTATCTTTTATCAGAACTAAGAACTGATGATAATTTTAGTGGAGATATGACTTATTCTATTGTAGATAATTTAAAAGAGCGCTTTATTAAAGACACAACTTTGGGTGCTGGCTTAGTTATCTATTTATCTAAACTTTGTTCTACATTGCAGGTTTCTTGTATTGTTGGTGTTGATCCTGATTTTATAAATGAAGAGAAGATAAAAGCAATTGAATCTGTAACAAATTTTTTTGGAAAAGAGATAGACAATTATCAAACAAGACTAGAAGAATTAATAGAACAGTTAAAGAATTAAACAATAAACCTTTCGCAACTACCTTTTGCACTTAAATTAGGATTCTCCTGCTTGCGCTATGCTTTCATTGATGATATGTATTCATCAAGAATGTCTTTAACCATTTCTACTGATGTACGGGTTCCATACCCTTTATTCTTGAGGTTTATCTTGATTACTGGTTGTAGTTTATGCTTTGACATTGGCTTTGACAGCCATGGCATGTTAACTTTTATTGTTAATTCCCTGGGATAATAATCACCTTCTATTGACAGGTTTTCGTTTCTAAAACGCTGCCATCGGTCGTAGCCTTCTATTAGCGTCATTGACAAGTACTTTAATTCGATGTTCAATGTCTCCCTTACTGGCTTGCTTGTCTTGACTTGTTTTATCACATCGTCAAGCTTGATTTCTCCTGTATCCAATCCATCGAATAATAACACGTCTTCTGATATCATTTTTATGTACTCTACTTTATCATCATATGCTTTATGTATTACTGATGATAAGTCATTATCATGCTTTGAACCCGTGCCTGATTCCCTGTCTAAGTTAAAACTTGCTTCCTTGAATTCAAGGTTTAATGCATTCATTGCGTACTCGAATAATTCTTCTATTGGCGTGGCCTCATTTTTTTTGGAGCGCACTTCTTTTAATAAATTAAAAATAATTTTTACCGGGGTGTCCTTTTTGTCTTTTAACTCTTTATATCCTATTTCAATGTTTTTCTTATAAGGAACAACTTTCATTTTAATATCTTCATTATTTAACATAACTTTCATTATATCATATTAATTATTTAATGATTATTGTCTTTTGATACACTATTTAATACTTTTCCATTCATGAAAGATTTATTAGTGATTAACCATTATTATTCTAATGAAATGAAATACATTTCTATTTTAATAACTATTTTAGGAGTATTAACATTGATTTCAGTGGCGCACGCACAGTGCAGCGGAACATTTGATTGCTATGGAATAACTGACGATGATGTGGTATGCAGGAATGCTGGATGTACTTGGACTCCTGACAAGATAGGTTGTAGTGGAACTCCAAGCATGACTGACTGTTCTATAGCGGACGACCAGAAAACATGCGAAAGCGTTGCTTGCAAGTGGAATAGCACTGATAACACGTGCTCAGGAATTGTGGCTGGCTGTAATGTAGCTATAACTTCATACATATGCCAGGAGATTGGATGCACTTGGGAAGAAGTAGTGGCTAACTGCGATGGAGCAGGTGACTGTTCACTTGTACCTGATGAGGGAACATGCGTTTCTGTAGTTGGATGCGTATGGGAAGAAGAAGCACCTGAAGGACAGTTTGACTGCAAACAACTAGAAATAACAGAGGAAATAGATGACTGTTGGTTCGGAATTGCAATGAACTCCAGAAACATTGAGCTCTGTGGAGGCATAGAGGATGATGTGAAGAGAGGGGAATGCAAGGACGCGTTAATTGAACATGGCGAGAGAAAAGGTAAGAGGATTCAAGGTGTTGAAATGGAAGGAGGGGAAGTCATTGGCGCGGACTCTGATAATGATGGAGTCCTTGATGATAGTGACCAATGCCCTAACACGCCGGTTAACACGCCTGTTGACGAGACAGGGTGCAAGGTTGAACCACCGCAGACAGTTGAAGCATGTGTTGAATTCGTAACAACCCAGGAAGTAATGGATGATTCTGGAAGAGTGATTGGAGCAGATGACTGTTATATGTACTTTGCTTTTGAGGAAAAAGATTCTTCATACTGTGACAGTATACTGGATGTTGGCATGAAGGAGAACTGCGAGCAATCAGTTGGAGGCGGTTTCAGAAGAGGTTTTGAGCAGGGAAAAGAGGAATTTGAGGAAGCATGCCCTGTTGTTGGAATGCCTGAAACTGTTGAGGAGTGCAAATTATTAAACACTATTTGCAAGAGAGCAGGTGGAGTGACTCCAGCAATGAGTGATGTGGAAGTTGACCATTGCATTCACCATATAGCATGGATTAATGACAATATTAACTTATGCGACCAGGTTTCTGAAAGGAACATAAAGAATGACTGTCTTAGGTCTCTTGGCGGCGACTTTGAAGGAAAAGAGAGGGAAAGGCAGAGGCATAAAGGACCTGAAGGAGGAATGCCTGTTGAAATACCAATAGAGATTTTAGAAGCAGGCGCTGGGCAGGACTTTATAGACATGTTCTGCAATTCAATAAGTACAGGGATTAATCAGCAGTTAAAGGGAAGCATGCAGGTAATCATAGACCACTTCACGGCGTTGAATAATGACCCTGATTTAAGCGAGTACTTGAACATTGATGTATCACCAATTGAAGGCATAGTTGTAACAGTGGCTTCATTAGTTGATAACATCTGTGCTTCAACACCAGACACTTTCAAGGCAGCAGTCATGCCTTTAAAGGAATTATTAGAAGGAGGAGAGGATGCAATAGGAGCAATAGTTGACAGTGTTTTCAAGCAAATGGATGACCAGATAAGGGCTGCTATGAGGACTCTTCAATCTCAAATAAGTGCTGAAATGGAAGCATTGATGTTGCAGGTACAGGCAGAAATGGAGACGCGAATGCAGGCAGCGCAGAGTGAAGTTATGGCAGAAGCGCAGGCAAAAGTTGCGAGTGGTGAAATTACACAACAGCAAATGCAGTCATATATAGAAGATCAGATTGAGATTAGAAGGCTGGAATTGGAAGCAGAATTATTTACAGACATGGAGCCTCCGTCAGCAATCAAGATGCAGGCGTTAGGCAGCAAGCTTGAAAGCATGATGAGGGACATGGAAGTGAAAATGAGGGAAATGGAGCAAGCAGAGGTAACAGCGATTGTGGCTGAAATTAAGCAGAGATTCATGGCAATGAAGACTTTGTTCAGGAAAATAGGAGACTATAAATTACTGCAGGCAGAGGCGAAGAGGGATGAATTAATTGCTGAAGGGACTGACACAACTGTTTTTGACAACGCGCTTGATGAATTAAGAGCTCAAATGATTGTTGTAGAAGCATTATTTGACCAGGCAGCAGCGAACATGGATAATGTGAATATGGAAGATGATGACACGAGCAATGACATATGGGAATTAGAGGCTGCTGGACAAGAGTTAATAGATGCCGGCATTGAGGAAATGATGGACTTATGGGATGCAAAGCAGGTAGAAGTTGAAGAGCAATTAAGTGTGCAGATGCAGAAGAAACTAGTGGAGAAATTCCTTGATAAACTAGATGATTTCAAGGCAGTGTATGACACGCGACTTGCAGAAGCGCAGGCTGATGGATTAACAACAACTAGACTGGAGGAATTATATGCAGATATCCTGGAGAATGAGATTAAGGCAATTGAAGCGTATGATGCTGAGAATTATGATGAGGCATTAATGTACTTGGGCTTGATTAAAGCAAAGTATGAATTAATGGAGAAGGAATGGAGGAATATTAAGAAGGAAGGCATTATAAATGGATTCTTAGGGAAGACAACTGCTCTTCAGAACAGACTGGCTTCAGCGCTTAAGAGAGCGGAGATGTTTGAAGCAAGAGGAGTTATTGA
This sequence comes from Candidatus Parvarchaeota archaeon, assembly GCA_030615175.1. GTDB lineage: Archaea > Nanobdellota > Nanobdellia > WJKC01 > WJKC01 > JAFCFT01. The sequence continues at coordinate 6,588 of JAUWZX010000002.1, read as the reverse complement.
CGCAACAAACTTGAAGGCATTGATTAATGAGTTTAATGCATTAATTACTTCAGCAGAGTCAAAGAGGAATGCAGGGAACTTTGAAGATGCGTTAACGGATTTGGAAGCAGCGAAATTGAAAATGGATGCAATAACTATTGAATGGACTAGTCTAGCTAAAGGAGTTGGTGGAACATGAAGAAGACTTTAATAATTGGTTTAATGACAGTCGTGTTATTAGCGGGCTGCGCATTACAACCAGCAGACATAACCACTGAAGCAGCGTGTACAGGAGCAAATTATTACTGGTGCGATGATGACGGTAACGGAACATTTAACTGTCAGGAAACTGAGTGCACTGTTTGTGATTCAAGCCACTTAGTGCTCTGCAATGATGAAGCAACTTGCACTGGTGCTAGTCTATACTGGTGCGATGATGACGGTGACGGAACATTTACATGCCAGACAACGGACTGCGAACTAGGTAATTTACTTGGTGAAGCGTTAGAAACAAGCGCTGAACTAGGCACTGACGAGACTGACTTAGGAGATATGGATACTTCAACTGAGGGAATGGGTCTTGGCGAATTCGGAGACCTGGGTTCATTGCTTAATCCACTGGAAGGCGTTGAAACAAGCACGATTTAAAACTTTCTTATTTTTTTTTTATTTTATTTCTTTTTGCCAGTTACTGCCACCATAACTTTATAAATATTCTTTTAATAATTAATATTTAATGGTTGAAGGGTTGCGCGACTTATTAAAAAATGATTCTCACTTTAAGTTACTAAATGATTATACTCACAACATTGTAGAATTAGCCCTTAAGATGAATAAGTATGAAGAAAACAGAATTAATTACGTTAATAATGGTGATATTGGATCAGGACTTGATATGAAAATGAAGTCTGTACTCTTACTGCAACGGTTTTCAGTACTTGATCACGTGTACAGGCGTTTCATGGCCAGTGATGAACAAATTGATAAGGAATTCAATATAATCAAAGAAGAAGTTAAACAATTAGAGGAACTGCCAGAATATAATAGTATAATTAAAGGCTTGGAATTATTAAAAGATGGGATAAGCCAACGTATAAAAATAGACCTTGAAGTTCATAAAACAATACCAAAAAAAGTCTCAAACAGAATATACCGCTGATAAATCCTAACCCTTTATTCTTTGTAGTGACTATTTCTTTTTCCTTCTTCTGAATAGGAAGAATATCATGTACGCGATTGTGGATAAAATATATCATATTTCGTATTCTTTTCTATTGATTAATTCTAGTGTTTAAAGCGTTCCTCTAAACCTGGCTTTGATTTTTTGACTGAGGGATGGTTTTTTTGTCTTCAAATAAACTTCAGCATCTTTTTTAGAATTAAAATCAGAAATTATGTTAAAAAATGCATTTCTGTTATGATTTAATAATTCATCAATAAGGTACAGTTTGTAACATAGTCCATTATTGAAGAGAAAACAAGCACTGTTACCATCCACGATGGCTGTAGCAGTTTCTGATATGTTGCGAAGATCCATTGGATATTTTTCCAGAATGGTTTTAACAATGGGCTCCAAACGAAAATAATATGCTTTATGGGCCAACTCATGCATTTCGCTACTGGAATATTTTTTTGACTTACGTATGGGAATTATGACAATCTTTTCTATAATAGAATAAATTCCACATGTGGAGCCAAAAGCTTTTTTTGAAACCCTTTTATCAACATCAAGCCCCCAACAAGATTCTTCTGGAAGACCAACATGTAAGGCGTATTGAGGTTTGTGCCAGAAAATAACTTCTCCTTCTTTTACGTCGTTAAAACCAAAAGTTTGGACAAAAAACTTCTTAGGATTATCATAAGCAGTGTCCTTTCTTTCAATATCTTCATCAATAATAATCTGATCTAGACTTGGCATAAGCTGAAACTAATTTTTTATACTTATAAACATTTTTACTTTTTCTCTCTCCTCCTGAGGAACAGGAAGAATATCATGTACGCGATTGTGGATAATATGTATCTCTTTTTTACAATAATTTTATAAGTGTTAATTACTATGACGATAAGTCATGCACTGGAGCGAGTTATTAAAAAAGGATGCGGGGGACTTTAGGAAGTTACTGGAGTACTATATTCCTAATAAAGGGGATTATTATAATTCATGGATATTGAATATCTGCTGTGGCTTAATAAATGAAGAGCCCGTATTATATGAGTACTTTAAGCCAAAGGAATTAATTAGTATTGATAATTGCCATACAGCTGAGGTGCGAGCAGAAAAGTTAGGAAGGAAGTCATTTGTAAGAGGGGAATTAAACAAATTAAATGATATTCTATCAAGCGATGATTTATTTGATATAATTATGGGACGAAATGTTCCATTAAGCCCTGGTGGTTCTGGGAATATTCCGATGCCTTATTGTTATCATTATTCTTTAAATCATACTTATTATAAGCCAGTCACTAATGATGATGAGTGGTACAAAATATTTCTTAGTATAAAGGATTACGCAAGAGAGAATGCAATGTTATTATTAACTTTATTAAGGGATGATGAATTCCTAAGGGCTCTGGAGATAATGAAGAAATTAGGATGTGAAATAATAGTAAATGAAGAGAATAAGCATCCCTGCACTAGTGATGGTTTTGGCGCTGCTTGTGATAAAAAGGATTATTACATATTAATAGGATTCTTTTAAATTACTTCTTCTTTCTGCGTCTGAATAATTAGTAATAACACACCCCCACCCTTCTCAAAGGTGTTGTTCGCCCACCTGATTAACTTTGAAATTTTTTAATACACGCTTATGTGTAGTTCTATTGAGTAATCATTGTTTCTTGCTATTAATTTTTGTTCTTGTCTGACTTTTTCCAATTCTTTCTCTAAGGTTTTTATTTTATTATCTACTTCTTTAAGATGAGTGGGGAGTTTTATGTCATATTTGCTTTTTTTACTTTTCTTTTTCCCACCTCCTCCAAAAAAATTCTTATAAGGAAAATCAGTTGTATCAACATTATGCTCAAGTCCTTTTACAACACTGTTACAAGCTGAGAAAAAACTTTCAACTTTTTTATCATCCAAGCTCTCTTGTGCATTAACATAATAAGTTAACTCCACTCTATCATCATTCAACAAATTAATTTTCCAAATCTTCTCAAAGTGATCCTGCACAAAGACTGTAACAGGTTTAAACTTATCATACAACAAATCCAGTGCCATTTTTTATTCAGCTCCATTCATAATAATAGTTATCAATTAAGAATTATAATATAAGAATTATTGTATCATAATGTTTATTTCTTTTTGCCAGCAACTACTTTCGTAACTGTTTTAATTACTTTCTTAGTTAATGGCTCTCTCTTAACCTTGACTTTCTTTACCTTCCTGTCCCTGTGAGCTTTCTTCTTCCTCATCTTTGCTTTCTTAATCTTTGTAGTTTTCACTTCTTCTTTATATTCAGTGAATACTGCATTGGCAATTCCGTCCTGTCCAGGCCGGTTAGTAACTTTTACTGGTCCGAGATTAGTTTTTAGAATAGCACCTTTTGTTATGACGTTCATGCGCACGTAATGCCTTGAAGCCTTATTCTCTAACACGTCCTGAATAACTGCTTTAACTGTTTTCTTCTTCTTAGGATCATAAACATTAACTTCTTTTAACTGGACTGCACTGTTCTTCCTTCCTCCACCTTTAGTTCTTATCTTCTTAATAACTCTTTTATTTGAAGCTCTTGTAAGGCTTGGAATCCTGCCTAACAATGCTTTCTTTTTAGGAATGCTTCTGTGATACCTGCCGCCGCTCGGCTTCCTCTTAGAGCCTCCTGTCCAGATACTCATAAAACAAGAAGAATTTGGCAAGGGTTTATAAAATTATTGGTGTCTTACTTATAGAGTTCAATGCTTTGTATGAAATCAATTAATTTTTCATTATCTTTTATTTCATCCTTTAAATAATATGTTTTTATGGCTTTTAATTCACTATTTTCATAATCAAATGTTAAGTATCCAGCGTCGCATAATTTTTCTAAATGCCTGAATGCTGTTGAATAGTCAATTTTTAAATCTTTTGCTGTGCCTTTTATAGTTAATTCTTTATCCAAGTTATCTGTTAATGATTTTAAAATCCTTATATTAAGCCTGCTCCCTAATCCAAGTATTAAATTCTCCGGAATCATGTTGCATTTTCATACAATTTCTGTTTTTAAGGATTTTGGGACTGAACACCAATAACTTTTTAAATATGTTAAGTTTTGCTTCATTAATTATGGCTGAGATACAGAGACCTTTGGATGCTTTGAATGAGGCTAAGGGTAAGAGGGTTCTCATAGAGTTAAAGAATGGCACTAAATTTAATGGCTTACTGGAAGCATTTGACATTCACATTAACGTGGTATTAGGGTCTGCTGAGCAAATAGTTAATGGCGAGGTTAAGCGTAAACTCGGCAGGCTGTTCGTTAGAGGCGACACGATAATTCTTATAAGCAGTGCAGCTGAGTGAAGATGAGTAAAGGAACTCCAAGCAAGGGCAAGCACAGCAGAGGCAAATCGCATATAATCTGCCGCAGGTGCGGTAAGCACTCACTTCACAAGCGCAGCAAGCATTGTGCTAGTTGCGGTTACGGGAAGACGAGTAAGTTAAGGAAGTACTCCTGGAATAAGAAGACGCATAACATTCCTAACTAGAGAATATAAAACCTTAAAAAGAGCAATTTAAATACTTAATTCTATGAAAGTAAGTACAATAATTGGCAGGATTAATAGACTCCCAAACAATGATTACTTTAAAGCTAAGGTGTCAGATTACTTGAAGAATAATAGTGAGGCGTTGGCAAGGAATGGATGGGAATTCATAATATTTGAGTTTGGCTCCTTGAATTTTGGCAAGACAGTTGATAGAGTAATTGGCAGGCATTACTTGAATAGTTTTAAGTCACTGGGTTTTAAAATAAAAATAAAAGAATTCCCTAATGATGAGGAATTTTACTCTTTTAAAAGAAAAAAAGACAAGGTTGAATTCACATTAGGCACTCATTGTAATGAGGACTTCATTGACATGCTGTTAAAGATGCCTACTCCTACTAATTCAGAAGATATTGATAAATTATTTATTTAAGAAGTGAGCCCGGAGGGATTTGAACCCTCGACTAACTGGTTAAGAGCCAGCCACTCTGACCAGACTGAGTTACGGGCCCACTAAGTATTAAGAATAAGGTTATTCCTTTTTTAATTTTTCTGTTAATAATTAGGATATTCTTCTTTTCCTTTAATATTCTCCCAGTACTCTGTGTTTTTTTTAAGATATTCCTCCCCATTTTCTCTCATTTTCTTAATAATTTTATTTATATCTTTATATTTGTCTAAAAACATCTCCCCTTTTTCTATCATTTTTTTAAGAACTTCTTCTATTTCTTCCTGAATTGTTTTCTTTTTCATTATTTCAGGCATTTTAATTAATTGTTTTTCAAGTCCATTAATCATAACCTAAGATTAAGATTTAAAAGTATTATAAATTTTATGGACCGGCCGGGATTCGCACCCGGGACCTCTCCCAAGCCAGGGGAGTATTCTACTACTGAACTACCGGCCCATCTAATAATTAAATATTAGAATTATCATTGTTTTTAAGTTTTTACTTATCCCTTACTTTTACTTCCTGTGGTTCTGTAACATCTGGAGTGATGAATAAGTCTATTAATTCACCTAAGTTCTTGATTGTGTAATCACCTGCTTGTCTTTCACCAATAAATATTACTTGCATGCCTGCCATTCCAGCCCCTTTCACTTCACTTAAATGATTTGTCACGTAAGCGCACCGTTCAGGGTCTGTGAATAATTCCCTTATCGATCTCTTGAATATCCTGATATCCGGTTTTGGTATGCCCGCTTCCTGCGAGAAGATTTCACTTTGAAGTATTCTTTTATGATTAAGTCCTGTCATTCGAGTGTCATTATTAAACCATTTCTTCGGCATATTACTTATTAATCCCAGTCTGTAATCCTTTGATAAAATATTAATCACTTTCTTGGCGTGAGGATTTAATTTCACGTACTTCTTGCGCCAATTATCATGCCTTATTATTAAGTTCTTAATTTTTCTCTGCGGCATTCTTAACCCTTTGAATACTTCTTTGAAGAATTTAATATCATTCTTTATTATTCCTTTCTGGTATTGCTTGAATGCTTTAACGTAGTTCCCCATTACTCTTTTATGATCTGCATGATTCTTGATTATTTCCTTCATTTTACTCCTCATTCCTTTAATGTCTAATTTTAGGAGCACGCTTGAATCAAATATTACTGCTTCTGTTTCAAGTAAGTCAGTCATTAGATTAATTACTAATGCATTTATTTCTTATAACTCTTTACGTGTAAGGAGAACATTTATTAAATATCAGGTAAGTATATTTAATTATTATGAGAAGGGTGTTAGTTTTGTTTCTTTGTTTTTTTGTTTGTAGTGTTGTTTTTGCTCAGTATTATTATCAGTATTGGGAGCCTGATTCTGCTGTTCAAGAGTTCATGATGGCTTATTCTCATGAGTTGTCTGCTTTAAGTGTTGCTGCGGTTTTAGCGATGGCTATTCAGTTGTTTTTGTCTTCTCCTAGGGCT